>JBFLJZ010000366.1:0-10176 GCA_040882925.1 Desulfuromonadales bacterium | reverse complement strand
TTGAACATCTCGGTCAAGCCGAGGATCGGATCGGGGGGAGCTACCTGTACATTCTCGAACATTGCGGATAACCTTTCTCGATGAGAGTCTTGATCGTTTGAAAATTCATCTCTAAGCTTATGAGCATCGACCAAACCTGAAGGCCGATTAATATATAGGCAAATTCCAGCATTTTCTACCCTAAGAGACCGAGCAAGTCAAACCTAAAACATCGCAGAGGCGAGTCACCATTATAGGTTATGTTTCGAATTGTGTGCAAAAACGTTGGCAGGGATTTATAGAAAGGTGGTCATGGTGTAGGTTGAATGTGTCGAGCAAACAACCCAAGCCCTAAGGAGGCAACACCATGACCGAGAAGAAGCATAGCAGTCGTTTAACCGGAGTGAAAGCCCTTCTTGCATGAGTGACCCTCAACAATCTTTATAATAGCCTGACCAACCTCTGCCCCCCTGCATCGGATATCAAAATTAATAACGAATGTCCTGCAAAAAGAGAATGGCCTGTCTTATTGGACGGGCCTTTTTGTCTATATGTTGGGAAGTGACGATTTAATCTCAAAATGACATATTATGAACCGTCGTTGAAGTTATCGTGCAGCCTGATACAACTAATTGTAATGGCACGGCAGCTATTTTGGCGCTGTTTGAACTCACGCCTTGCCTTTTTTGATGGTGCTCCTAAGAGAGAAGGGATTCATTGCACCAGTCTTCTGGAATGGCAATGTCATTTTTCCCCGTCGCACAAGGAGAGCCCCCATGAACAATTCAAGTTCGCAAGCGGGTCGCAAGTTTTATATCGTTGGTGGAGGTATTGCCGGGCTGGCCACCGCTGTTTACCTGATTCGTGAAGGGGGTTGCACCGGGCAAGACATCACCATCTTCGACGGCGCTGATGTCAGCGGAGGAGCTCTCGACGGGTCCGGGTCTGCTGAAGAAGGCTACCTGATCCGCGGCGGGCGGATGCATGAGGAGCATTTCGTCTGTACCTGGGACCTGCTCTCTGCCATTCCATCTCTCGATGACCCGGCGATTTCGGTCAAAGAGGAGATTTTTGCGTTTAACCGGCAGGTCGTCTCCGGGTCACACTCACGTCTTCTCAAGAGTGGTGAGAAGATGGACGTCTCTTCTTATGGTCTAAGTAAGCATGACATCGTCGACCTGCTCAAGTTGACAATGAGCTCCGAAAAATCGCTTGGTAATAAAAGTATCGAAGAATGGTTCCCCCCGGAATTTTTCGATACCGTGTACTGGTTTCTGTGGAGCTCCACCTTTGCTTTTCAGCGTTGGAGCAGCCTTGCCGAAATGCGTCGCTACGCGGTTCGTTTTATCCACCTTTTGCCTGGCTTCAATCAGTTGAAGGGGATTATGCGGACATACTACAACCAGTATGATTCGGTGGTCCTGCCGATCGAAACGTGGTTAAGAGAGCACGGTGTCAACTTCAGGTTTAATACACCAGTTGTCGATATCGACTTTGATATCGACGGAACAGACAAGCGTGCCACGGCTCTTCATATACTTAATCCGGAAGGGCATCACAAAGCCACGCTTGCTGAGGCCGACTGCCTGTTTGTCACCCTAGGTTCAATGGTGGAGAGCGCCGCTACTGGCAGCATGACATCGCCGGCACCTTTTCTGCCGAAGAGCGCTGTTGGGTCGTGGGCGCTTTGGGAGCGGATCGCCGTAAAGGATGAGGCGTTCGGCAGACCGCAAATCTTTTGCGATAACCCAAAAAAGTCGAAGTGGATGTCGTTCACCGTGACTTTGAAAGACCACACCTTTTTCGAGTACATGGAGAATTTTACCGGTAACCCTGCAGGGACCGGTGGGCTGGTAACGATAACAGACTCCAACTGGTTTATGTCGGTGGTGCTCGCCCATCAACCACACTTCAGGAACCAGCCCGACAACGTTTTTGTCTTTTGGGGAGATGGCCTGCTGCCGGATGCCCCGGGAAATTTTGTGAAGAAGCCGATGGCAGAGTGCAGCGGTGAGGAGGTCATGTTTGAGCTTTTCTCCCATCTCGGCATCTTGGACATGATGCAGCCCTTGATGCAAAAAATCAGTTGCGTGCCCTGTATGATGCCCTACATCGACAGCCAGTTCATGCCACGCAGCGTCGGTGAACGCCCGCACGTGATTCCTCCTGGCGCCTCCAATTTCGCCTTTCTCGGCCAGTTTGTCGAAGTCCCCAACGATTGCGTATTTACCGTGGAATATTCGGTTCGGTGCGCACAGGTGGCAGTCTTCGGACTTCTTGGAGTTGAGCGTGCGGTCTCACCAATCTATCGTGGCGACCACGACATTGGCGTGTTGTTCAATGCCCTGAAAGCATTACAGCGCTGAGGAGCGCCTATCTTGAATAAATTTAAACGCGGATTTAACTCGTAAGTGCAAAGGTTGATTAGCATAAGAATTGTAGTCGTGGACAAGACCACAATTAAAAAGCCTCTCAAACATCTTAAATTATTGGAAATGCTGCTCGAAAACTATTCAAGGACAGCATGGAACTCGCCCGACTCAGAGGTAATATGAAGTAGTTCTGAATTCTGATTGAGCCGACCTAGGGTTTTGCGGTCAGGATAGCCGCGAAAATTATCACTGTTAACTGATACCACAGCCGTTTTGGGCTTGACTGCCTTAAGAAAAGCTTCACTACTCGCGTCTGCCGCTCCATGGTGTCCGACCACTAATATGTCGACGGGGTGAAGTTGTTTATGCTGCATTATTAATGATTCAGCTTTTTTGTCCGCGTCTCCCATGATTAGTATAGTCCGATTACCACGACGGATATGGAGTACCACTGAGTTGTGATTTAAACCCTTTTCGAATGCAGTTTTAGGGCCCGGCCATAATACTTCTAACTCGCTGCCTTGCCATTCGATTCTGTCTCCCTGCGTTACGCAACGCCGATTAGGGTTTTGCATAAGCGCAGTATCTATCCAGCGTTCCATATCACTTTCTCTTCCGGCCTTGACAGAATAACAGCCATCAAGCGTTATCATTTGAGGAAACTGCTCCCGGATGCGAAAGTAGCCTGATGCATGATCAGCATGCAGGTGGGTCAGGAAAAGGTAGTCCAATTGCTTCACCCCGAGCTTGTCCATGCGTTTAAGAACCGACTCGACCATACCGGCATGACCAGTATCCACAAGTATGGCTTTATTGTTAGAATGTAAAAGGACAGACTGACCTTCTCCGACGTCCAGCACGTGGAAATGCAACGTTTCGGAGGATATCGCAACCGATGCGACACCGCAAAGGCAATAAAGGATTAAATAGAGGAATAATCGTCCCAAAATCATTTATCTGTTCCGACGGGATAATACAACGGTGTGAATAAATAGAGCCGCACCAAATGACGCGACAGCGTTAAAGGCAACATCACGCCAGTCACCTACACGGTCTGGCAGATAAAGTTGTAACAGCTCATCGCCACCGGCGCCTAGAATACAGATGATAAAAGCATGCTTGGGAGCAAATAAAGCCATGCTCAATGCCCCGAACAGGCCAAATGTGAGAAAGTGCATGCGCTCCTCAACACGCTCCAGCAACAATGGCACAATAAGGAATAGGGGTATGAACCAAACCAAATGCACCCAAGGTGGTCGCTCGTTGTCTTTAAATACAGTAGATATAAGTAGACCGATGCCAACTAACATCGACAGGCCCAGAATCCATGCCACAAGACCATATCCAATCGTCTCGGCCACCCAGTATTGAAGGTTGCGCCCAAACACCGATAGCAACAAGATCGTCACGCCGGTCAAAATCCAAAAAATTCCTATTAAACGTTTATTGGTCATATTCTGGTTCATAGCCGAAGCTCTACGTTCGTCACTTTCTTTGCACTGGCTTATTCAAACATGATCCTGATGAATGCAACATGCTAATGCAGTTTGCCCACTTAAACTAACTTGCACAGCTGCACTTCCAATTTAAACCCGGCAATTATAACAAATAATAAACGGTCACCTGGATTTGACTAGGTGGTATTTTTTTTACAAGTTACACCTACTAATACTCTCACATTGCATTAGACGGTGTCGATTTTCTAGAGCAGAACGAGTGGGAGCGAGACAGTTTACTCATGGGTAAAAATAGAACAGATGGGCTTACGTGGGTGATCACCAGGGTGGTTCGCTTTACGAAACCCCCCTTTGTTGGTGCATACGTGCACAAGGATAAACGCGGCCCAATTGACTGTTCGATCTACGATTATGATGATTTCTGCCTGTATTGCGAGGCATCCAATGAATGGGACAAATGTGCACCGCATGTCAGCACCGGACATTAGGGCTAAAATAGCTTATAAATCAGCAAAACCTAATATGAACAGAGCAAATACAAAAAGGGCACCCATTATAGAGTGCCCTTTACATGTCATATCAACCATTCAATTTTAGAAACGATACTTCGCCAAGAAGTAGCCGATGTTGTTTTCGAAATCCTGATCCGAGTAGGCACCGGACAGTGTTGAATCGCCGGGTAGGTAGGCATATTCATCCCACTGGTCGTCATCGAACTCGTACTTCTCGTAGATGTAACCGACAGTGAAATCAATCGTTTCACTGAAATTGTAGTCGCATTTTAGCTCGAGGGTCTTGATCGTGTAATCATCGACATCGTTGAAATCGACTAGGTCGGCACGATTGAAATCAGCCTCGCCATCGACCCAAGAGTGATCCCACAGCACACTCACGACGAGGACATCGAACAGAGGCACTTCAACGTTGATGCCGTAAGCGTACGTATCGAACTCCTTCTCCTCCTTGTAGCCGTCACCGCTGTCGGAGGTCATGTCTGTTTCGTCGTACTCATAACCGAAATAGAGGCTACTGGTGAACATCTCCGGTTCGTAATAGCCGACCGTCACGAAAGCTTCAAAATGCTCGAGGTCGGTCAGGTTGAAGTCGGTGTCATCATACTCAGCGTCCCACCAGCCCAAATCGATACCGAGGTCGATGTTGTCACTGACCATGAACATGGCGGCCAGCTCGGCGGATGCCCGTTCCTGGTCGGCGACGTCATATGCCCGTTCACCGTCGGCGACACCACTGTTCTCTTTGTTCGGGTCGCCATCCCGATCAAGGTAACCGACCTTGGCACGCAGTTCGAGGGACTTGAACGAACGGTTGCGCCATTGCAGGTAGAGCCTGGTGTCTTCGTAGCCATCTGCATCGGAACGACCATCCAGACTGGTATCGGTATATTCGAAGCCGCCGTTAATCGACGTACTCTTTGTGAGGGCATATCCGAGGTCGAAGCCTACCGACGTACTGTCATACTCATTCAACGAATTGGTGATCGTCGGATCATCAACCGCGGTGACGGTATCGCCGTCGTTTTCACGCTCGAAGTATTTCAGAAAGACCTTCGCATCGAGGCTGTCGATCGGCGAGAAATTGAAAGCCGCATCGAAGCTGGTGTTGTTGACCTCGCCATCGAATTTACCTGCTCCCGCTTCGATCTTGTAGAGATCGAGGCTGTTGTCATGCTGCGAGTAGCTTGCCCTTAACGCCAGAGAGGATGCCCATGTATCCGGGCGCCAAACCATCTGGCCGGCAACCTTGTAATAGTCGCTGTCCGGAGCCAGTGACAAGCCCTGGTTCGAGACGCCGTTGGTAACATCAGCGTCCCAGAAGAGGACTTCGTCGTCATTGTCGAATTCGCTCACATCTGCTCGCAGAGTCATGACCAGTTTATCGGTACGATACCCGGCACCGAGGAAGGCGGTGTCTGTCGTCCAGTCTACCGGTGCCGGCAATTCGATCATTGCGCTCGGGCCGGACGAATAAGAGCCGTAAGGCAGACGCCCGTCGCTCTCACGCTGTTCTGCGCCTATCTCGACATAGAAAGGTGTGTTGAACGACCATTCCGTATCGATGCCGAAGGTCTCATGCTCGACATAGTAATTGAACCGGGTCCACTCCGACGGGTCAGCCTGGTTACCGGAATCGACGAGTCGGTTGGAGTCGAGACCCAGGTAGTGGGTCCTTGCATCCTGAGAGATATTGTGCCTTAGGTCGTTGTAATAGATTGAGGCTTTGAAATCGTTGAAACGACCACCGCTGAGTTCTACCTTCTTGCCGAGGTCAAAGTGGAGGTAATAGCTGCCCTTGAAGGCATTCACATCGACAAAGCCGATAACGGCTGAATCCTTATCTTGATATTCCTGCCCTTTTGCGCTGTCGCCGGATTCGCTCAGAACCTGTCCGCCCAGGCCAAGCTGGCCGTTGTATTCGAACGGGGCGGCGATAAGCGTTACTGGGAAGGTACAGAGGGCGACTATCAGGCTGAATACTTTTCTGTATGTCATGGTGGCCTCCCTCTATTTGAAGAACTTGGCGCCGCGCCGGTTGGGGGCCCAGCTACCGTGGATGTTTTGATGACAATTCACGCAGGAGCGACCGTAAGCAAAGCGACTTGGATCGCTCCCAGTGAAAACTCTATCCTTGTCATAGACCCCATGCCGTTCATGACAACTCTGGCAGAGGTTCGGCACCCTCTGGGTCAGCAGCTTCTTGTGCCGGCTGCCGTGGGGAGCATGGCAACTTGAGCAATCCTTCTCGACCGGTGCATGCTCCCAGAGGAACGGCCCACGCTTGTCGGCGTGACATTGGTAGCAGAGCTGGTTGGTCGACTCATCGCGGATTTGGGCTTTGGAGAGAGTCCCGTGCGGGTTATGGCAGTCGTTGCAACCGATCTCACCCTCCTTGATGGGATGACGCGAGGCCTTTCTAGCCTCGATCTTTACGTCAAGGTGACAGCCGTAGCAGGTCTCCGGCATCGCAGCCAAGGGGCTGTAGCCCTTGTGGATGCTGTGGCATGAGCTGCATAAGACATCCCGCTTGGCGTGGATGCCCATATCCCATAGCGCGATCTCCTGGGACGCCGAATGACAGGCAAGGCATGCATCGCTTTGCTGATTGGGGGAATGCATCGAATCCTCACCGAAGGTGATGATTGTCTCTTTCGAGGGATCATCGACATGGGCACTGCCGGGTCCATGACATGCCTCGCAGCCGTTTTCTTCGTAAACACCTTCTGCGGCCCAAGCTTTGCCGTGCAGCGAGGCTATGAAACCGGCCTCCAAGTCGTCGTGGCAACCGAGACAAGTCTCTGACCCGACATAGCTCGCCTCGGCAGCGAGCACCGGTGCAGTCAGCAACAGGGCGAGACACCCTGTCACCGCAAGCGACACCAATCTGAATAAAGACATCCTTCGCATAGATTACCTCCTGAATGTTTTTGGATAGTTACAAAAACACCAAAACTTATAAGAATAATTAGGTAATCCTAACAGTAAAATATCGTTTTACAAGTTCGGACGGGCAATTCTTATAAGCCACCATGTATAAAACACGAAAACCCTCGATTCACGGATCGGGGGTTTTGTTAGATTGCAGCATCATTAATGCGGAAAATACGTTAAATTTCGCGCAGGGCCATACAGATTATGACTGTGGCTCTCTAAAGGATGGATTAAAAAATTCCTAATATTCAGGAATTCGAATATTTTATTAAACAGGTGTTGACAAGTGCTAGAGATTGCATTACCGTCCCGCCTTCACGCTCTATGCCCCAAATTTCTCACAGTAGATAACATAGAGTTTTCGCCTCTGTCTCAACCCCCTCCGGTGACAGGGGCATTTTTTTATTTATCACGGGTTGTGAGAAAGAATAAGGTGCCCTAGAAGCCCTAAGATGATTTTGGAACTGCTGCTGGAATAACTTATAAGACCGTTGAGGGAAAGTGTCTCGTGGTCTAGAAATAACTTAATTCTCTGCCAACGCAAAAAAAGCCAGAAAAGGAGTAAGTTAATGTTCGGCACGTATTTCATTTCTAAGTGGGTCAAATTTGTATGCAGGTCAACAATAATCCAGATATTTTGCAAATAAAACGAATAGATGAAATTGCCCGATAGTTTGCTATGATTAGGCAAAAGAAAAATTTAACAGCAACTTAATCAGTGCATTTGAGGGGAATGATGCCGCTATGGTAGTGGGAGAAAAACGCGAAACAGTAACGAAAACCGCTGTTGAGATAGCAATCAAAATATCACTTCTCGGACTCATGGTGGTTATTTCATTTCAGTTAATAAGACCATTTCTGGTCCCGGTGGTCTGGGGAATTATCCTCGCGGTTGCCATGGAACCTTTTATTGTCAAAGTTGCCGCAATGCTTGGTGGCAAAAGGTCACTGGCCGCAGTTCTGTTTGTCCTGCTGATTGTCGCAGCACTCATCGTGCCTACCGTGCTCATGACTTTGTCATCCATTGACGCAGTCCAAACTCTCTCTGCGCAGATGGAGAGTGGGACACTCGTTATTCCACCTCCACCGGCCACGGTCACTGAATGGCCGTTGGTTGGAGACTCGGTCTTCCAGGCCTGGCAGTTGGCGGCAACCAACCTGGAAGGGGCGCTCACCCAATATGGTCCACAGATTAAAGCCGTCGCGAGCAAAGTTCTCGGCTCTGTAGGTGGTGGCCTGGCCGGAATCTTCATGGCGATCATCTCAACCTGTATTGCCGGCGTTTTTCTGGCAAAGTCGAAAGAAAGCGCTGCTGTGGCAGAGAAGATCTTTACGCGTCTCGCAGGTGACAAAGGTCCTGAATTTACGGTTCTCGCGACGGCTACAATTCGTGGAGTAATGCAGGGCGTGGTTGGTGTCGCTGTGATTCAGGCGATTCTCGCCGCGATCGGTATGATGGTGGTTGGGGTCCCGGCCGCTGGGCTCTGGAGTGTTTTGGTACTGGTCTGCGCCGTTGCTCAATTGCCGCCGATTCTGGTGCTTGGCCCGGTTGCTGTGTATGTCTTCTCGGTTGCCGATACGACCCCGGCAGTCATCTTTCTCATCTGGGCCCTCGTTGTCAGTGCCAGCGATGGCTTTTTAAAGCCCCTTCTCATGGGACGCGGAGTTGATATTCCCATGCTGGTTATTCTGCTCGGAGCACTGGGCGGTATGATGCTCTCCGGAATTATCGGTCTTTTCGTCGGGGCTGTGGTTCTTGCTATCATGTATACTTTGTTCATGGCTTGGTTGAGTGAAAATGATGAATCGAGTGAAGAGGAAGAAGCGGAGAGCTTACATTAATTTTAAACTGACCATACATCTCACTCGGCCTGGCCGGAAAAACAGGTTTTCCCCCCTGCTCTCCAGATTTCGTTAATTTCCAACTCGTTGCTCCAGTTCACGCCTCCCCATCACACTGACTCTCCATAGTTGCACCACAAATCCCAGTCTAGTCGAATAATCTTATATACCATTATATTTAAGAATGGATTTGTGGGAGATATAGCGTTCAGAAGTGAAGAGGAAATATAAGTGTTGTTCGAGTATGGCGGTCTGAAAGGTTGATGCGATTTCCATAAAGAGAGGGGTCTGTTGCACGCCCCTGAAACACAAAATCGGGCGTGTCATCGACGGGGTGCTTTCGGCTCTGTCTCCCAGCTCACCTTCCGGTCACTCTATGATTTTGTCCGAGTCAAATGTAAAAATCGAAATTGGCCATGAACCCGGAAGGTTTTTCCTCCACATCCATAATGATATCCGGCTTAGCGCTCATATTCCCCTTAAGCTGCGGGTCCCCCCTGAAGTAGAGTTGGGTAACCAATTCGTCACCGTCGGGACTGCTGGCGATGACGTGGATATGACGGGGGCGTACCCGGGTCGGCGTTAGCCTGAAGTAGCCTGGAAGTATCGTTGAAAAGGAGTAACCACCGTCCGGTCCGCATTTGATCTTGCCCCGCAGCAAACCACTTTCCAGTGCTCCGCTGGAGTAAAACTCAAGTCCATAATAGTGGCCGTTTGCGTTTGCGTGCCAGAGGTCGAGGATCGCGCCTCCCAGGGGCTTGCACCCGCTTGCCGAGAAAACGCGGCCGCTTACGGTGAGAGGGCGGCCATATTCCGAGGCGCTGTTCAGCTTGTTCGTAAAGGGGGCTCCGGGGACATAGAGTGGACCCTGCGGGTTGTCACTCGTCGCGACACATGAGGCAAGGTTAGTTTTTGGTGAGGCCATGAGTCCCATCAGCGTTAATCCTGTCAAGCGTAACAGCGAACGGCGGTCCATATGTCCGACTCCTTCTTCTTGGATTCCCGGTGACACCGTCTGATCCTTAAAAACAGGCCCTGCAAACGACCCGACTGGCCAATCGATCAGGGTCCTGTCACCGA
>JBFLJZ010000365.1:0-5808 GCA_040882925.1 Desulfuromonadales bacterium | reverse complement strand
CTTGATTCAGCGTTCTGGCAACAGGCCGGGGGCTAAAGGGTTTGACAACGAAGTTCGGAGCTGAAACCTTGGCTGACACAATGTCAAAAGATACTGACTTTGTGTAAACAAATCAATGGCAACAGTTCGGGCCGATATCCGGCAAAAAAATCTATCCGGATGTTCCCTCTGTACGCTGCAGTGTGGACATACGGTCCGCCACCCACCGTTCACCGTATAGCGAGGAAATCCACAGGCGTAAGATCGCGTCCAGCACGGGTTCCGGCCGGCGACGCGGCCGTTGACCGAATGCACGCACATACATAGACGCATTGACCTGATTCAGCGCGGCCGCGACGGTCCGAGGGTCGAATGATTCGATCAAGCCAAGCGCCTGGTCGGCAACGACTCGCTTTATTACGGCATCGTCGAATCGCTCTAGCATCCCATGCCACCCGGCTTCCAGCCGTGCATCGGTACCGGCAGCATCGGTCACAGCTTTGAGGAATGGGCCGCATCGGTAACACACAAGAACCTCCGTAGCGAGGCTTTGGTGAAGTAGTGCAACCGGATCGCCTTCGTCTGATAGCCAGGGGTTCGCACCTTGCAGAATATCGGACTCCAGAATCGCCAGTAGCGATTCGATCAGTTCGTGGGTGTCCACAAAGTAGTTATAAAAGGAGGGCCTGCTTACCGAGGTTTGCTCCATCAGCTTGTCTACCGTCATTTCCCTGAAAGGATGTGACCACAAGAACCGAAAGGCTGCATTCATTATTTCGGCGCGTGTGTTTTCCGATCGGCCAGTTTTTGTTGACGCAGGTTTGACAGTGATGCCTGCGTTCGTCAGTTTTGCTGACATGACGTCTGAAAATAGTTCGTTCATAGCAGATCCACAATCCAAGCAGCTTAGACGACAGTGCACCGTTCAGCCGCAAGATTTCCAAAGAATCGACTGCACCATCGCTTATCACGATAGTCTTTATCATCCTTGGTTATTCTGCAAGGGGGGTGCGGTCCCTGGGCAGGTGTGCTTTATCGTGGCACAGTCATTCGTTCAGTGACATGGAAAAGCTGAATCTCCCGGTACTTTTTCGGCTGGGTTTCGCCTTGAGGATCGCATCGAAAAGCCGGGCCGCCTTCGCCCTGTCTAATACTGAATACGTGGCATCCGGTGCAGCGAAGGCAAGTTGGAATAGTTGCTCCAGCGTTCCACGCAATTCATCCTGTCCGTCCAATATCTGCTGCAAATCCGGCCTGGCGCTCATGGACAAGGCCTTGTACAGGCACTCAACGGCCTCCGCATAAGAACGTCGTTCCACGCTCTCGAGGTATCGCTTTCGCAGGTGTTTTCTGTTGGTCTGGTTAAGCTGGTGAAACCAGCGTAACAATGTCTCCCTGTACCTGGACAACAAGCGCAGGACCACGATGAGCAGAAAGAAGATGCCGATCAGAACAATCGCGAGACGTATGTGCTCCTCTTTGAAACCGGTACTGGTTGAATGTTCTGTGTCTTCTTCAATTGCAGATTCCACAGGAACGCCGACCTGGAACGCGTGTTCATCTATGCGTTCGACGATCCTTGTTTCTTCGGAAAGGTTCCACCAGACAAACTCCATTGCGGGCAGCCTATAGGCCCCTTCCTTTTCCACGATGTAGGTCAGCCTTTGTTCCTTGTGGGTTTGGTTGACCTTCTCCCTGGGACGGTACACGTCACTGATTTCAGGTGTGTGCCGGTAGATCTTCAGTCCGTCAACATCATCAATGACGATGTCAGGCATCAGCATGGCCGGGACATCCTGCACAACCAGGTAGATCGAACGCTCGAAGGCATCCCCTACGGACAAGCGCTCCCCCGCGGGCAGATCGATTTCCTCGGTGACGGTCAAGCTGGCGGTAGTGACAAAGAAGTCGTCACTTTGCAGTGCAGCGGGTAACACAACCTCGAAAGTTGTCGCCGGCGAGACGGCCCAGGCCTCAGATTTGAGGCTGGTAGCGGGATCCTGGCTTACCAGCCTGACGCGATGTCCCGGTAATTCGTGGCGGCCCTCTTCAAGCGGGTAAAGTGCGAGCTCTGCCGTGTAAGTGAACAGGTCGCCCTCCCTGCGGAAGCGCAAAGGGTCATCTTCGCCCTGGCTCACCAGACCCGGCAAATTGGCGTACTCGATGCGGGTTTCCCGGGTCAGTTCCACCGGGCTCTTGATGATCACGCTCAGATTGATCTTCTGACGCACGACAAAAGGGGACGACGCGTCCAGGCTGGTGTCGATCGATATCGCACCGGAGCTCACCAGGTCTTCCAGGTCGGCAGGGTGGACCGGGGCCGGGGCAAACAACATGAAGGCCGCGAACAGAACCGGGTAGATGCGCTTTGGTATCGAGTGGCTCATGATTTGGGCGTGCTACTCAGCCTCACCGGAGGTACGGTTGGTGTCATATTCCAGCAGGAATTTTTTCTGCAGAAACAGCGCCGGGTTGGCCTTCACCTGCTCCAGCCACATTTCATCGGTGAGTAATTTCTTGGGCATGGCCAACTGCTCTTCTTCAGATTCTGGTTCGGCTGTCTGCTCTTCGTCCATCCGCAGGGCCGTGTTTTTTCCGGCCTTGCGGTTATTCTGAACCTGCTCGTTCGCCAGGGGTTCGATGATCGCCAGGTTGTTTTGCACCGCGGCGTTGTCCGGCAGTCGCTCCAGCAGCGCCCGGTAGAGGTTCCGCGCCTCGACATATTCGCCATCGTGCGCGAGCGCGTTGGCCCGGGCAAATACAAGCGGCGTGCTGTCTTCACTCTCCCAGGCCAGGGCCGCCTGTTCAAAATTCTGGTTCTGGTAATGACTGAAGCCACGCCAGCGACGATCTTCGAAATGGTCTGCGGCTCGCTCGTAATCCTGTGACCTGTAATACAGATAGGCTTGCTGGTCGGCACTCAACCACAAACTGAGAAATGCTTGCGGACGCCACACCCCCCAAATGATTGCAACGGCAAGCAATATCAGCAGAAAGTTTCGCAGGGAAAGGCGCCTGGCTGCCCGGAACCACCGCTGCACAGTCATCGTTCCGGCGCTTACCATTTCAGCGTCCACCCCTTTCTGAACCACAGCACATGAATCGTTGCGAGCAGGAACAGCAGGAAGTAGCCAGCGTCCTCCCAGGGAAGGGCTGCATCCGGCGCCGCCACCATGTGCGACCTGATAATCCTGTTTACCTGCCCGATATCATCACCGGTAGCGTCGTATGGCACCAGCGTGGCATTGCTCTGTTCCGCCAACTGGTTCAATTGACCCGTGTCACCTTGGTTCGCGGTGACCGACCAGATCACCAGTTTGCGCCCGGAAGAAGCGAAGTAATCAGCAAACGGCTGCACGGCTGCGTTCGCTGCCCGGTCGGTCAGCAACAATACGGTCGCCGGTGCCGCGACGGGCTGCAGGAGCCGCTCAAGCAGCGGAATCAACTGCGCCAGGTCCTTGGACTTGCGGGGCATGACCTGCCAGTCCAGCGCATTGAGGATGTGACTGGCCATATCGCGGTCCCGGGTGATCGGCATAGCCAGGTGCGCACTCCCGGCAAGAGCGATGACCGCTGTGTTTCCGCCTCCCCTGGCATCCAGCAAGTCGTTAACTTTCTGCTTGGCCCGCAACAGCCGGGAAGGCTTCAGGTCAGCCTCCCGCATGGAACTGGAGAGATCCAGCGCCACAACCAGCACCGATTCATCGACCAGGAATGGCGAGGGCTGCTGGCGCCAGGTCGGTCCGGCCAACACAATCGTGATCAGCAGCAGGAAAGGCAGAAACATGCGGCGTGGTGAGAACCAACGGCGCGTGTTGCCCTCGATCACCAGGTGTTTGAGGATCTCGGGAGACATGTGGTCTCGCCACTGCGACACATTGCCGGGTTCACGCAGGGCAACCCGGTAGAGCAACACCGCGGGAATCATGAACAACCACCACCACGGCCTCAGGAAATGGAATTGGCCCAACTGATTCAACGACAGGGCATCACTCAGAGCGTACCAATACTCCATCAGTACCCCTCCTGGCGGGCTGGATCATTCGCCGGCGTCGGGCGGCGGCCGCGCGTAAAGGCTCGCAGCAATGATGGCAGCAAAAGCATGATATTGAGCAGCACGTAAACCGCCACTGGATAATGATGCAGGCTGGTGCGTGGACGAAACTCCACCGTTTCATGCAAATCGCGCTCCATTTCATCGATCTGCCCATAGGCCACCGCCAACTGGTCACTGTCGATGGCCTGGAAACTCGCACCGCCCGTACTCGCAGCAATCGCCTCCAGGGTTTCGGCATCGAGTTGATACTTGCTGTTTACCGAGGGATCGCCCATCGCGATGGTGTATATCCTGATCGCATGTTGGCGGGCAATTTCCGCTGCTTTGATCGGCGGCATGGCGGAACCCGTGTCATAGCCATCAGTCAACAGCACCAACAGGCGGTTCTCTGTTGAACCGCTCTCGAACGCCGTTACCGACAGACCGATGGCATCCCCAATCGCGGTTTGCCATCCGGCGATCCCCAGTTCGGTTTCGTCCAGCAACTGCAGCCAGGTGTCCAGGTCAGACGTGAATGGTGCCTGCAGGTAAGCCGCATCTCCAAACAGGATCAGTCCAAGCCGGTCGTTTTCACGTCGGCTGGCAAATTCGGCCAATACCTGTTTGGCGGCGGTCAGGCGGTCTACCTCGATGCCGTCCAGGTCGGTGAAGTCCTTTTCTGACATCGAACCGGACAGGTCCAGGGCCACCATGATGTCCCTGCTGGACTTGGTCTGCTCAATCGGCTCACCCACCCATTCCGGCCTGGCCATGGCGATCACCAGGCATATCCAACCGAACGCCAGCAGGACCTGTTGCAGACGGTTGCGTCGCAGCTTGACCGCACCCCGGTCAGGTTGCTTGCCGGAGTCCAGGATGAGCCGACTGAAGAACGGCACCATGACCGCATCCCGGCGTTCCTTGTAGACCGGCAAGAGCCAGTATATGAACACCGGCAGCAGTGCCAGGGTTAACAGCCACGGGTAGGCAAGCTCGATCATTCTCTTGCCTTGTGGTGTCGAATCCAATGGGCAGCATGTTGCCCGATGGCTACCAGTTCCTGATTCGGGGTGGTGTGCCGTGTCTGGTACCCGAGTTGGGATAATGAGCCCTGGTAGCGTGTGGCAAAAGAAGAGCCCGGGCAATGGGCATCCAGCCAGGTTTCCCACTCCGCACCAACCGGGCGGGTGACCTGCGGCCTGCGGTAGGCATACAGAGCGGTGCGTCTGAGCAACCTGGGGATGTCACTGAACCGGGCCTCACTGACCAGGTGATCAAGTTCGACCAGGGCCGCTCTTCTATACGCGTTCTCCCTGTAACGCACCAGCCTTCGCGCCAGGGCATAGCCAAGGAGCGCCAGTAAGACAACGCCGATTCCGATCCAGCCTGGTGTGGTTGGGTACCAACTGACCACGGTTGGCGGCTGCACCTCAACAACCCCGGCCAGCGAATCATTTCCCCACCTCTCGGGGTAGGTGAGAACCTCACCACCCATGGAAATTTCGTCTTGAAGCTTAAGTTGCTTGGATTGTATTTCTGACATCAACATATTATATTCTGACGCCACGTCAGTGAGACTGTCAAATTCAGGCATCATCATCCAGCCGGAAGTATTATCATAGATCGGTAGAGCTGGGCGCACACGTGCAGAGATACTGAAGGCGGCTTTCACGTTCCTATGGTCACTTCCATTTCGGGATATGAACGTGGAAAGGCTGATATAGCGGAAAAAGGCGCAAACGTAGGGAGCATGTGGTATGTCTGAGACACTGCAACAGGTAAAAGAACTAAGG
>JBFLJZ010000364.1:0-2629 GCA_040882925.1 Desulfuromonadales bacterium | reverse complement strand
TAAATTCTCTGAACGATGTCAGTATTTTCGGGCAACAGATGGTCAATCTGTTGCATTCATTATTTTCTTTATGTTTTTAAAGGCAAAACCGGCGGGTCGCGTCCCGCCTGACGCCATACTTTTTGTCCAGGCGGCGACAAAAAGTATGCAAAAAACGCCTTGCTCCTTGCGGAGGGCATCTCCTTTGCCGGGTTTCTGTGACTTCAGGAAACTGCACTGATGGGGATCCGGCCCTGTCTCAAAGGGCCTGATCTTTCCGTGCGACCTACAAGGGATAAGCTTAAAAACATGACAACCTGTGCAATCCTCCACATCAGGAGAGGCTCAAAAGAGCCTCGGGTCCTGCGGGGGAAGCGTAGACACTCAATCAGATCGATCTGCCTGAATTGAAGTTGCCGCCCTGACGAGCCAGACATGCCCAGCGCAGCATAGGCCCTTTCTGCATACTCTTTTAGGCCAGTAAAAGAGTATGGCGCCGTCGGGGGGCGCGGCCCCAGGGTTCTGGTTTTATCCTGTCTTTAAATATTTAGAGTCAAGAAAATAAGCAACAGCTTAACCACCTTCTTCCCTAGAGTTTCACAGACACTCAAGGTGCCGGGCAAAAAAAAACAAACCCCGCATCACCTGCGGGGTTTATCAAAAGTCTCAAGGCTGCGGAAAAGAAGCCCTTTTTGCCTCAGATCCGGTTCCCGGGAAAGAGTCGAAAAGTTATCGTTGTCGTTATGAAAGTAAGTTTTTAGAAGGCAAACTCCGGGCCCTTGTCTGACTTGTCTTTCTTTTCAGCAGGAGACTCTGCAGGAACGGCCTCGCTGTCAACTTCGAAAGGCTGATCGAGGTTGAACTCCTGATCGTCGCCGCCGAGCGAAACAGCATCAAGACTCTTCTCGGTCTGCGCCTCATCTTCTTCGAGAAAGTCGAAGCCGAAGTCGATCGATTCGTTATCGGCAGAGTCAACCTCGGCAACTTTTTCTGTCTCCCCTGCAACCGACGGTGTCGCCGTTTCTGCCGTCAGCGCTGTGCCGGGCAGCGTCAAACCGCGTAAATGAAATTTTGCCTTGTGATCCTTCAAGTCATGGCTGCATTTCTTGCAATTGTCCAGAGACTCAAAACTATGGTATCCGCATTTCGGGCATTTCATGTCTTCTCCTCAAGCTGGTTTAATTGGTTGCCGGCCGGTGACTGATGCCAGTCACCGTAAAGGTACTGCAAGATTGAGGTTGCTGCCAAGCCCGCAGTTTCGGTGCGCAGAATCCTCGGGCCCAGATGTGCGCTGCGGAAGCCTGCTGCTGATATGGCTTTGATTTCCTCAGCGCTGAAACCGCCTTCAGGTCCAACCAGCAGCCTGACTCCGGAGGGCTGCTGGTCCGGCAAGGCCTCTACGAGAGGAACCGAACCTGTCTCCCAGAGGAGGAGCTTGAGGTCGTCGGTCCGCTGATTGATGACATCAGCCAGCGTTGATGTCGGTTTGACATGCGGCAGGAAACTTCGACGGCACTGCCTGGCGGCTTCGGAGACGATACGCAACCAGCGCTGTTCGCGCTTGGTCAGGCGCGTGGCATCGAGTTGCGGTACAGCGTGAGCGGTTTGGACCGGCTGGAAACGGCACACTCCGAGTTCGGTGCCCTTTTGCAGGATCAGGTCAAATTTATCGCCTTTAGGCACCGCCTGGATCAGCGTGATCGGCAAGGCACAATCTTTCTCCTGCCAGCGGCGAACCACCCGAGCGCGGGCTTCCTGCCGGTTGATCGCTTGCAGTTCGACTTCGCAGCATCGCCCCTGGCCGTCAAGCAGGGTCAGGACACTGCCGAGCCTGGTGCGCAGCACGTTATGCAGGTGGTGGTGTGCGTCGCCGCTGATCGTCACCTGATCGCCAAAAAGGCTCTCAGGCGGCACAAAAAAACGTAGTGGGTCACTCATGGCTCTGGTAGACGATGCAGGTCCACTCACCACGGTGGTTGGTGGCGAGCAGAGTTAGGGGATGGCGGGCAAAGCCTTCGATAACGGTCTGCTCCTGTTCTATGAGAATGCCGGAGAGGACCAGGCGGCCGACTTCGGGTTTAAGACGAGCGACCAGCAGGTCGGCAAGGCGCAGGTTCTCGGTGGCGAGGATGTTGGCCAGGACCAGGTCGTATGTGCCGGGTATATCCTCCAGCACAACGTCGGTCACCGCAACGATGTGGTCAAGCCGGTTGTGCGAGATGTTGTCCCGGGCTATCCGGCAGGCGTCTTGGTCGATATCATTGGCAAGCACTTGCCTGGCGCCGAGTGCGGCACCGGCCATGGCCAGGATGCCTGAACCTGTGCCGACATCCAGAATCGTCTCTGGCGGCTGTGCGCAGGCAAAATGCTCGGCCAGCGCGTCCAGGCACAGACTGGTGGTGGCGTGAGTGCCGGTGCCGAAGGCCTGGCCGGGATCAAGCGTCAGAGCCACTTCATCGCCGCTGGCCTGCCAGTCAATCCAGGATGGATGTATGACAAGCCGCTTGCCAACTCTGAATGGCGGGAAATGTTGTTGCCAGTCACTCGCCCAGTTGTGTTCAGTTAGTTCGCGGGATTCGAGGAGCGTCGTGGTAAACGCCGGGTCAATCGCTGACAGTTCGGTGAGTTTGCCTTGGATATTGCCCAGCAG
>JBFLJZ010000363.1:0-3026 GCA_040882925.1 Desulfuromonadales bacterium | reverse complement strand
ACCTGCCCGGTGGTTGCTGTGGATATCCCGTCGGGAATCGATGGCTCGACCGGCCGGATCATGGGTGATGCGGTCAATGCCGACCTGACGGTCTCATTTGCTTTGCCCAAGATAGGTCAGGTGTCCTTCCCCGGAGCCCGGCATGTCGGTGAATTGGTGATAGTAGATATCGGTATCCCGAAACAGGTTATCTACGAAGCCGCTGCCGAATGCCTGTTGATAGACGCAGGAGAAGCCAGGCGGCTACTCCCGCGACGCAGTATCGATGGGCATAAAGGCACATTCGGTCATCTGCTGGTCCTGGCGGGCTCCACGGGCAAGTGCGGTGCGGCGGTAATGGCTGCAGAAGCTGGCCTGCGAGGTGGTGCCGGTCTGGTCACATTGGCTTGTCCGGCGAATGTCCAATCAGGCGTCGCCGCCAGGTTGGCTGAAGTGATGACTGTGCCGCTGCATGACCAGGGGGGTGAAGTCAGCTTGCTGGCTCTGGGGCCCTTGCGGAGCTTGGCAGAAGACAAGCAGGCCCTGGCGGTCGGACCGGGTTTGGGCGTTGGTAAAGAGGTGAGTAGTCTGGTTCGCCAATGGTTGCAGGAGACCACGCAACCTGTCGTTATCGACGCCGATGGCTTGAACGCCCTGGCTGGAAATCTGTCGATACTGGATTGCCAGCCAGGCCGCGAAATCGTGCTCACCCCGCACCCCGGAGAGATGTCGCGGTTATCAGGGTTGACAGTTGCAGATATCCAGAATGATCGCTTCAGCGTAGTGCGTGAGTTTGCCGTACGACACAAAGTGACTCTGGTGCTCAAAGGAGCACGGACCCTGATTGCCTCACCGGATGGCATGGTGCATGTCAATACGACCGGCCATGCCGGCATGGCGAGCGGCGGTACGGGTGACGTTTTGACCGGCTTGATAGGCAGCTTGCTGGCGCAGGGCTTGCCGGCAATGTCTGCAGCGACTCTGGGAGTCTACCTGCACGGTCTTGCTGCCGAAAGACTGCGACCGAAATTCGGTGATGCCGGTCTGCTGGCTTCCGACCTGATCTACGAACTGCCTGCTGCACGGCAGGCCCTGGTTACGGAGGGTTAAATGCTGACCGCTGGCGATATTATGACCAAGCAGATCCACAGTGTGCATGAGGACACAGAAATTGACGCCCTGGCAAAAAAGTTTGTCGAGTACAATGTCAATGCCATGCCGGTCGTCGATGATGCCGGGACATTGGTGGGGATTGTCACACAGACCGACCTGGTCGAACAGGACAAGCCACTTCACATCCCTACGGTGATTTCGCTTTTTGACTGGGTGATCTATCTCGAGAGCCCGAAGAAATTCACCGAGGAGGTCCGCAAGGTCACCGCGCGCAAGGTCGGGGAGATCTGCGGCAGAGATGTCGTGACCTGTGCGCCGGATGACCCGGTTTCGACGATCGCCAGCCTGATGGTCGACAACAAGGTCCACCTGGTGCCGGTGTTGTCTGAGGGCCGTATGGTCGGGGTTGTCAGCCGTCTTGATATCATCCGCAGCATGAGTGATTAACCTTGCAATCCTGGCAAATAATAACCGGCAGCGCCAGAGAAACACGTCACCTCGGACAGCTCTTCGGCCGCCTCGCAGAAGCTGGTTTGGTCGTACTTCTGAGTGGCCAGTTGGGCGCAGGGAAAACCTGTTTTGCCCAAGGTGTCGGTTCCGGTCTTGGTCTAGCACCGTCCTCGCCGGTGACCAGTCCGAGCTATACTTTGCTAAACATTCATCAGGGACGTCTACCGTTCTATCACTTTGACCTGTACCGCCTGACGCAGGTTGATGACCTGGCTGATCTCGGTTACGACGAATACGCCGAGGGTGACGGACTGACCATGGTCGAGTGGGCCGATCGCATGACCGGGGCCTTGTCGTCCTCAATCGACGTTGCCATAGAGTCTCTCGGAGGGGAGCAGCGCAAGATCCGTTTCGTCGCAAGGGATGATCGGGGCGCTGAGCTTCTTGGTCAGCTCGTGCAGAAATGGTCTGGCGGCGATAGACCCTTCTGTTAGCCGTGAAAACCTTTGACGATCGACAGGATTACTGTTATTAAAAGCACTTGATCCCGTTTCAGGGTGAATTTTACTGATGGCAGGTTCCGACGCGAACCGTGCCGGGAAGGGCTGAGCACAGATGGCACTGGTGGTTCAAAAGTATGGTGGCACCTCGGTAGGGACCATCGAAAAAATCCAGAATGTCGCCAGGCGGGTTGCCCGCACCTACGACGAGGGCAATGACATGGTCGTCGTCGTTTCGGCAATGGCAGGCGAAACCAACAAACTGGTCGCCCTGGCAGAAGAGATGTGTGAATTCCCGAGCGAGCGTGAGTATGATGTCCTGGTCGCTGCGGGCGAACAGGTGTCTATAGCACTCTTGTCCATGGCCCTGCAGTCAATGGGTTACAAGGCCAAGAGCTACCTCGGCTGGCAGATTCCGGTTTACACGGACAATTCTTTTTCGAAAGCACGCATAGAGGAGATTCAGGATGCCAATATCCGCGAGGATCTGCACAATGGCACGATCGTGATCGTCGCCGGCTTCCAGGGCATCGACCGGGACAATAACATCACGACGCTGGGCCGTGGTGGGTCCGACACCTCGGCGGTGGCTGTTGCTGCGGCGTTAAAGGCCGATGTTTGCGAAATCCTGACGGATGTCGATGGCGTTTATTCAACTGACCCGCGGATTGTTCCCGAGGCCTCCAAGATGGAGAAGATCTCCTACGACGAAATGCTCGAAATGGCCTCGCTCGGTTCCAAGGTTCTGCAGTTGCGATCGGTTGAGTTTGCCAAAAAATACGATGTGGTCGTTCATGTACGTTCCAGCCTAAATGACAACCCAGGGACCCTGGTGACGAAGGAGGATGCAGATATGGAAACGGTCCTGGTTTCAGGTATCGCATACAACAAGGATGAGGCGAAAATTGCCGTGATGCGCGTTCCGGACAAGCCCGGGGTGGCGGCCCAGCTTTTTTCACCACTTTCGACAGCGAACATCATGGT
>JBFLJZ010000362.1:0-2797 GCA_040882925.1 Desulfuromonadales bacterium | reverse complement strand
GCTGGCCGATTTGCAAGACGTCTTCGATATTCTCGACGCGGCCATAGGAGATTTCAGAGATCGGCAGCAGGCCTTCCAGGCCGCCGATATCGACGAAAGCACCGAAGTCGCGGATGTTGGTGATCGTCCCCGCAACCACCATCCCTTCCTTCAGGCTCGCCATCAGTTCAGCCCGTTGCCGGCGCCGCTCCTCCTCGAGGATGACCCGGTGGGAGACGACGATGTTGCGCCCCTGTTCGCCGAACTGGGTAATGCGGAAGTCGCGGCACGTGCCGATCACTTCTGCCGTGTCGTCCTGCCGGCGCAGGCCGAGCTGGGAGAAGGGGCAGAAGGCGCGCACGCTGCCCGGCAGCTTGATCTCGTAGCCACCCTTGATCTCTTTCTCGACACGACCCTCGACGGGGATTTCGCTGCGCCATGCTTCTTCGAGTTGCGCCGTCCCGGACGAGCCGCTGCCGAGCCGGGTGGTGAACCGCAGCTCGCCGCCTTTGCGGGACATGAAATAGGCACTGACCGTGTCGCCGACTTTAACGGAGATCTCGCCGTCGTTATCGAGGAACTCCTTGCGATCGAGGACGCCTTCGCCTTTCTGGCCGACATCGAGGAAGATCCACTCATCACCGATCTGCAGCACCGTGGCGTCGATCTTCTGTCCCGGCTCCAGCTGGGTCTTGCCAAGCATGCTCTGCTCGAGCATTTCGGCAAAGCTGCCTTCCTCGTTCATCTCCTGCTCTGTAAAGGGTTCGTCACTCATCGCTGCCTCTCTTGAATGATGGAATAAAGTTATTATAGGCATGTTTATTATACTCTGTCATGGCATAAGATAGGGATTTGCAGCTAAACTGTCCTTGCATACGGCAGCCTTGCTCCGGCGGGATGCCTGCGAACGGAAAAATTCATGCAACAATATGACGTGATAGTGATCGGCGGCGGCCCCGCCGGGCTCTTTGCTGCGGGCTTTGCCGCGCGGCAGGGGGCCAGGGTGATGCTGTTGGAAAAGAACCGGCAGTGCGGGGCCAAGATCCTGATCACCGGCAAGGGCCGCTGCAACGTGACTCACGATGAGCATGACCCGCGCAAGTTTGTCGAACAATTCGGTCGTCATGGCCGTGCACTGCTGACCGCGCTCTATGCGTTCGGTGTTGCCGACACGGTCGCCTTCTTTGCCGACCATGGCGTGCCGCTCAAGGTCGAACGTGGCGGGCGCATCTTTCCGGAGAGCGGACTCGCCGAAGACGTACAGAAAGCTCTGGTCAACTTTGCCCGCAACGAAGGGGTTGAACTGCGTACCAGGTGCGAGGTCAAAGGCCTGCTGGTTGATGAAGAGCAGGTTCAGAGCATAGAGACAGCCGACGGCAACGTCTCCGCGGATAATATCATTCTCGCTACTGGCGGGTTGTCCTACTCTGAAACCGGCTGTACCGGAGACGGTTACAGATGGGCTGACGCATGCGGTCATCACCTGGTCAAACCGGAACCGGGCCTGATGCCGGTCAAATTGAAAGAACGCTGGACCTCAGAGGTGAGCCGGTTCAACCTCAAGAATGTGCGAATAACCATGTGCGTTGGAGGCAGGAAGGTCGACGAAAGATTCGGCGAAGCTTTTTTTACCCGCTCAGGGATCGGCGGGCCGATCGTGCTCGACCTGAGCAGCCAGATTCGCGATGCGTTGAAGCAAGACACCGTAAAATTACTGCTCGATTTCAAACCGGCCGTTGCCACGGAACTGTTCGACAAGCGCCTGCAACGGGAGCTGGCCGAGCACAGCAACCTGGCTTTCAGCAACGCCCTCGGCAAGCTGTTGCCGCGCGACATGATCCCGGTGTTTGTCAGGCTGGTCGGCATAGACCCCGGCAAGAAGTGCCATTCGGTGACCCGCGTGGAGCGGCAGCGGCTGCTGAAATTATTCAAAGAGATGGAACTCGAGGTGACCGGTTGCGAAGGGTTTCGTCGCGCCATCATTACGTCCGGCGGCGTCTCGCTCAAGGACATCGATATGCGCAGCATGCGCTCGGAAAAGGTCGCGAACCTGTTTTTTGCCGGCGAGATCGTTGACCTGGACGGCCCTACCGGCGGTTTCAACCTGCAGGTCTGCTGGTCGACCGGCTACCTGGCCGGGATCAAGGCTGCAGAGAAATAGGCGGTCACCGGACCGCCTCAGGCTGCTGACAAGGCTCATAAGATTCACAAGTGGAGTGCAACAGAAGGTTAATCTGTTGCACTTGATTCTTGTTTTTGCTTCTCCCTCCTTTTGAATGCTGCCGAACAGAATGAAATTAATCCATTCCTTTACGGCTGTAACAAACGGAATCTATTTATTTTTTGCAATTAAAAGAGTTATACGTTGATTGAATGAGCACAATGCAACTATTGGCCACCGGGTCAAGAAAGCAGTACCGTGAGGCCCACTGCAACGGGCCGTTTCCCTTACATATACGCCATTAGAAATCACGGCAATCACGCGGACGTCTATGCCCAGCGCAGCGTGAGCCTGTTTCTGCTGACTCTTTTAGGCCAGTAAAAGAGTAAGGCACCGTCGGCGGGCGCGACCCCCGGGTTTTAAATCTAAACAAAACCCGTAAATGAATAAGAAGACTCTTATCGTACAGACACCGAGGCGTTGCCGGATTCCGAGACCATGTAGACCAGGGCCATGGCCCGCCCCTCTTCTGCCACGGAATAATCATACGGCAGAGCCAACTCAACCTGCCATGTTTTACCCGCCCCGTCTCGCCAGCCGAGAGTCCCTTTTCTGGCGAGCATCGGTTGCCTGGGGAAACCGATATCCAGTGACTTC
>JBFLJZ010000085.1:0-4687 GCA_040882925.1 Desulfuromonadales bacterium | reverse complement strand
GCTTTGAGACGGCCACCGATCAACCGGAAAAGAACGGCGGCGAGAACACGGCACCGGCACCATTCGACCTCTTCCTGGTTTCACTGGGGACCTGTGCCGGGTTTTATGCGCTGCGCTTCTGTCAGCAGCGTGAGCTGTCTGTTGATGGGATGCAAATGTCATTAAAAACTGTTCGCAACCCGGAGACGAAGAGGCTTGACCGCATAGAAATCATCTTGCATCTTCCGCACGGGTTCCCGGAGAAGTATCGAAGTGCCATTATCCGCGCCACCGATCAATGTGCGGTCAAAAAAGTCCTGGTGGATCCGCCGGAGATTGAACTTGTGACGGTCTAGACCGGTTTATTCTTGAGCGTTCGCCGCGCAACAGGCAAGAGTGCGTCAGATTAGACCAAGCGCAGCACCAAGCCTCTGGCAGAGCAATCTCTGTCGAAACGCTTGGCGCGAGCACGGCCTGAGTTGACCTGCTCTTGAGGGTTGCAGCAGAAGGATTCATGAAAATCCGGGCTAAAGCGGGGGGAGCGTCTGCGGCACCTGGACTTCCATGAGCCCGACCTCTTCGGCAAGGGCCTTGAGCAGGCCGTCGACATCTTTGATTCGGCTCTTCGAGCAGGCGATTTCCACCAGGCCGGAGCCGCTGTCCAGGGTCCTGGCAAAGGCCAGTCCATCGTAACTTTCCAGGATAAAACGCAAATGGCCGATCTCGGCACGCGGCAACCGGAAGTATCGTTTGCTAAAAATTTCTGCTGTCATTCTGGTCCCCGCTCACAACAGGCTCAGGGTTGTATCGAGGATGTAGCGTGCGATGCTGCGCTTGGGCGGCAGCTGCGGCAGGGCATCGACCGGGAACCAGCGCGCGTCCGCCAATTCTTGCGTGTCAATCCGGATCTCACCGCTGACGAAATCGGCAACAAAGCCGACCATGACCTGGCTGGGAAAGGGCCAGCACTGACTGCCGACATAGCGGATGTTGTCGGCAATGACACCGGTTTCCTCGGCAATCTCCCGTATCGCGGCCTCTTCCAATGATTCGCCAAACTCCTGGAACCCGGCCACCAGGCTGTACCGGTTGGGGGCCCAGGCCGGTTTACGGGTCAGCAGAACTTCACCGGGGCGGGTCACCAGGACAATCGCACAGGGGTGAATGGCCGGGTAAGCATGCGCCCGACACGACTGGCAACCTCTCCCCCATTCCCCGGCCAGCCAGGCGGTCGGTCCGCCGCAATAGCCACAGTAACGGCTGCGATTCTGCCAGTGCAGGATCATGCGGCTCAGACCGCCAAGACTCAGCAGGTCGATCGGCAGCAATGGCTGTTCGTCCAGAAGGCTGAATATTTCAAGCTCATCCGGCACTTGGTCGTCATCGCCAAGCTCAACCAGGCGGCAGGGTTGCCCCTGCCAATAGCCTAAATAAAGCGCTTGCACATCGGACCATTCGGCGTGTGGCAGCTCGAACTTGTCACGTTCTTTCACAACGAGCATTTTGCTGTCACGCAGCAACACGCCGTACCCCGGCCCGCCCGGGTCCGGTTGCGGAGTTCGTAACGTGAACTGCTCCTCCAGACAGGCCCGATTGAACGGCAGATGAATTGGCGAGGCATATGCTTCGGGCAGGGCGGTCACGCATCACCCCCGTCGCAGAGGAGTTGGTAATGCAACAGTGCCAGCTGTGTCTTGCTGTCCAGTATCTCTTTATTGCCGATTTTATGCATCGCATCGTCGATGGACATCGGGCAGAGATCTATCACTTCGTCCGGCTCGAGCTGTTGCTCAACCTTGGAGAGGGTTCGACCGAGAAAAAGGTAGATTCGTTCATCGCAAAATCCTACACTGCTCCAGCAGCTGGCAAGCGGCAGGATGTCCCCGGCAGCATAGCCGGCTTCTTCAATCAATTCGCGCGCGGCACAACTTCGGGGGTCTTCTCCCGCTTCCAGACGCCCGGCCGGAATTTCGTAGATCATTGCACCGATCGCCGGGCGAAACTGCCGGATCAGGAGGATCCTGCCATCGGCAAGGACCGGTAGAATCGCAGCCCCCCCGGGGTGACGAATGATCTCAAACTCAGAGCAGCGGCCACCGGGCATTTCATGCACTTCGACACCAACATCAAGCACCCGGCCAGCAAAGACATTGTCACGTGATTTAAGAGTTGACATCAACACGCCTTTCAGCAGAGGGTCTTTTCCGGCAACACCACGGTGACGGCACGCGGAACCGCCTCGATCCGAATCGGCAGGCGGCCGAAATCATCACCATCGACCTGGACGGCGACACCATCACCTTTGATTCTGACTCCATCCACGGTCAAGACCTGCACGAGCGGTGCGCGCAGCGGGCGTTTCAACGCCAGATACAGGGCGAAACGCAACAGCGCGGTACGGCTGCCCTGACACAACAGGCAAACCTCCAGGTCTTCCCTGAACATCGAGGCTTCAGGCGTTACGACGTATGCCCCGCCGTAATAACGGCAGTTACTGACAACCGCGCCGAACCCGTTGAGATTCCGGCCGTCCGGCAAGTGCAATTGCAGTGCCGGCGTGGGCCTGAACAAGAGGGCCTCGGCAGCACTCACCGCGTAGGCCAGTCGGCCAAGCCGCTGCTTCAATCCGGGCCGCACAGCCGCCACCGCTGCAGCGTCCCAGCCGGCACTGGCCATCAGCAGGAACAGTTCTCCATTGATTCTGCCGAGGGTTATCGAGCGCTGTGCCCCTTGGACGGCGATGGCACAGGCTTTTTCGATCTGCAGCGGGATCCCCGCCTCGAGAGCAAAGACATTGACCGTACCAAGAGGCAGAAATGCGATTGGCAGCTCCGGTGAGGCAACCCCGTTGACGACTTCATTGAGCGTGCCGTCACCACCGGCGGCAACAATCCGGTCATAGCCTTCCGAGGCGGCCTGAGACGCGGCACGCCGGGCGTCGCCCCTGGCTGTGGTCAGGCTGAGCTCTACCTCGGCGCCGAGGGACTGTAACGTCTTTCGGGCCAGCTGGATTCGTGAGCTGGCATCACCGCCGCTGACCGGGTTGGCTATCAGTTTGATGCGCATGATCATCCTCACAGAGGCAAACTCTTACCACGACCGTCACAGTATGCCGTGAACCTGGTGTGCGAACAAGCCCCTCGTGGTCTTCACGAAGAAGCAAGGAGCGGTTAGAATAGAAAGATGACACCGATACAGAGTCAATCACCGGCGTGCCGATGGCTTGCCGTGGGCGATATCCACGGCTGCCTGGCACAGTTGACCGAGCTCATGGAACGGGTCAAGCCGACTTCTGCCGACCGGGTCGTGTTCCTCGGCGACTACGTCGATCGCGGGCCGGACAGTGCCGGGGTGATCGATTACCTGATCGAGTTTGCCGCGATTTTTCCCAAAACGGTTTTTTTGCGCGGCAACCATGAGCAGATGTTTCTCGACTACCTCGACGGACAGGATTCGGCCATGTTTCTTATCAACGGCGGGCGGAAAACCCTGGACAGTTACCGCGATCGCCGGATGTGGCCCATCCCCACAAGCCATCGCCGGTTCTTTGAGTCGCTTGAACATTCTTTCGAATCGGAACATCATATCTTTGTCCACGCCGGCCTGCGTCCGGGCATCCCGCTGGCGGAACAAGCCGACTTCGATATGCTCTGGATTCGCCACGAGTTTCTGGAATCGGACTTCGATTGGGGAAAAGCCATTGTCTATGGTCACACTCCGCGCCAAGAACCTCTGCTTGGTGATCACCGGATAGGAGTGGATACCGGCTGTGTTTACGGACGACAACTCACCTGTTGTGAAGTGGTTACGCAGCGGATCTGGCAGGTTTGACGATCGGTCACGCGACGGGATTATGCCAGCGGCGCAGCAGGTCGCCAGATCGAGTTCCCTCCGGCAAGGACATGTGGACCATGGCATTCGGCTGCACGGTCTCGATTTTGCCGCCATGGCTGGCGAAAGCCCCGGTAAAAACCATTTCGGCCTGGCGCAGCCCCGGACCGATGATCTCGAGGCTGTCTCCAGACCGGATACGGTTGCGACCCTCCACCAGCCAGAGCCCTGCCGGCGCCGCGGCTCTGACAATGCCGACGAAATCGCAATCGCGACTGTACAGGCTGTCCTCGGCATGCACGAAGGCGCGATCACTGTCAAACAGGAAGCCCGTGCCGTATGGCCTGTGGCTGACCGCATCAAGTTCACGGCGCCAAAGCGGGTCACTCCGGAAGTTGTCCGGGTCATCGCGCCAGGCATCCAGGGCCGCGCGGTAGATCCTGGTTACGGCGGCGACATAATAGAGGCTTTTCATCCGGCCTTCAATCTTCAAGCTGTCAACCCCGGCACCGATCAGTTCCGGCAGGTGATCGATCAGGCAGAGGTCACGACTATTGAAGATATAAGTGCCACGATCGTCTTCTTCGATCGGCAGGTATTCACCCGGCCGGGACTCTTCCTGCAGTGAGTACTGCCAACGACAGGGGTGACTGCATGTGCCACGATTTGCGCTGCGACCGCTGAGCCCCGCCGAGAGCAGGCAACGGCCTGAATAGGCCATGCACATGGCGCCATGGACAAATACTTCCAGTTCAACGTCCGTATTGGCCCTGATTTCGGCAATTTCATTCAGGCTCAGCTCACGGGCCAGGTTCAGCCGTTTGACGCCCTGCGACTGCCAAAAATGAGCCGCTGCAGCGCTCGTGGTGTTCGCCTG
>JBFLJZ010000361.1:0-7969 GCA_040882925.1 Desulfuromonadales bacterium | reverse complement strand
TCAATGCCCATCCGCACAATGTCAACGGTTTCGTCGTGGTGCACAACGGTATCATCGAGAATTACCTCGATTTGAAAAACCGCCTGCGCGAACAGGGCCACGCCTTCAACTCCGAGACCGATACGGAGATCATCGCTCACCTGGTCGAAGAACACTACAAGACGTGTGGCAATTTCGAAGCTGCCGTGCGCATGACGCTTGGCGAAGTGCGTGGCGCCTATGCCGTGGCAATTCTCTGTGACAAGGAACCGGATAAACTGATCGCCGCCAAGCTGGGTTCCCCGCTGGTGGTCGGGCAGGGAGAGGGTGAATATTTCGTCGCTTCGGACATCCCGGCCATGCTGTCGCACACCAAGGAGATGATTTTCCTCGAGGATGGCGAGCTGGTCGTGTTTACAGCGCAGAACATGACAATCACGACGCTTGACGGGACGCCGGTCGAAAAGACGCCGAAGACGATTACCTGGAGCCCGGTCATGGCCGAGAAAGACGGCTACCGGCACTTCATGCTGAAGGAGATTCACGAGCAGCCGAGGGCGATCGCCGATACGATTGCCGGCCGGATCAATGATGATCACGCCGGGGTTTTCCTCGAAGGCCTGGACCTCGAAGACGGCTTCCTCAAGGCCCTGGAACGGATCTATATCGTTGCCTGCGGGACATCGTGGCACGCCGCCCTGGTCGGCAAGTTCCTGGTGGAAAAACATGCCCGGATTCCGGTCGAAGTCGATATTGCCAGCGAGTTTCGCTATCGCAACCCATTGGTGACAGGAAAAACCCTGACCCTGGTGATCAGCCAGAGCGGAGAAACGGCTGACACCCTCGCGGCCCTGCGCGAGGCCCACGGCAAGGGCGGCAAAGTCCTGGCAATCTGCAACGTCGTCGAATCATCGATCGCCCGGGAAAGCGACGGGGTCCTCTACACTCATGCCGGCCCGGAGATCGGCGTGGCTTCGACCAAGGCATTCACCACGCAGCTGGTGGCCCTCTATCTCTTCACCCTCTATCTCGGGCGCCTGCGCGGCAACCTCGATCAGGATGCCAGCAGTAATATGCTCGAGGCACTGGTCAGCCTGCCCCGCAAAGTCGAGCAGTGTCTGGAACTGGATGCCCAGATCGAGGAGATCGCCCAAGGCCTGACGACCGTACACGACTTCCTCTACCTCGGACGCGGCAATCAGTACCCGATCGCCCTGGAAGGTGCCCTGAAGCTGAAGGAGATCTCCTATATCCACGCCGAAGGTTATCCTGCCGGCGAGATGAAGCACGGGCCGATCGCCCTGATTGACGAGCAGCTGCCGGTGGTCGTCATTGCGCCGCATAACGACACGATGGACAAGGTGGCCGCCAACATGGAAGAGGTTCAGGCGCGTGGCGGGCGCGTGGTCGCGGTGACCGATCGGGTTGCGACAGGACTTGCCGACAAAGCGGAAGCGGTTCTGGTTGTGCCACCGATCGTCGATGACCTGATGCCGGTGCTGACCTCGATCCCGATGCAGTTGTTGGCTTACCATATTGCCGTCCTCAAGGGAACCGACGTCGACCAGCCGCGCAACCTGGCCAAGAGCGTGACGGTGGAATAACTCCCGGGGTCTTCACTCAGAACTGTGTTCGGGACAAATTAAGTTGGGAAATTGACAATTTAGTTGTGAAATGAATTCATTTTTTTTCAAATCACGGGTTACGGGAGGAAAAACTTTTTATTATTGAACGAGACATTCAGAAAACGTTTTAATCCTTCAAAAAAACGCCACTTGGAGACAATCCATGTGGCCGTTTTTATGTTCTACAGACTGAGTCAAGTGGACCTTAATTGTTTCGCATGTCAACCTGCTTGAACCTATTGTGGTAGGGTTTTAAGTGATCACACTATATCGACTTGTATAGATGAAACTATATAACAGGCACATACTTCCTCATCTTGTTCACTTTGCATGCAGCCAGAGACATGTAATGCGCCAACGGGCAAAGGTTATCCCACTTGCCTATGGTACCGTCTTGGAAGTTGGCTTGGGGACAGGCTTGAACCTTCCATTTTATAATGCGAGTAAAGTTAAAAAAGTTTGGGGTCTTGATCCCTCGCTAGAAATGATTGGCCGAGCAAGAGAGAAAGCGCGATCGGTGAATTTTGAAGTTGAATTAATCATTTCACCTGGAGAAGAGATGCCGCTGGATAGCCAGAGTGTTGATACTGTTGTCGTAACTTACACATTATGCACCATTCTTGAGGTCAAACATGCGATTAAGGAAATGGCACGTGTTCTTAAACCGTCAGGAGAGCTAATCTTCTGCGAGCATGGAGCTGCACCAGACGTTAGTGTCCGACGATTTCAGAACTTTATTAATCCAGTTTGGAAAAGTGTAAGTGGTGGTTGCCACCTCAACCGTGATATCCCAGAACTAATTGCAAATGGTGACTTGAGAATTAAGGGCCTGCAGGCGACGTACATCCCTGGTTGGCGTCCAGCTTCTTTCATTTACTGGGGGACAGCAAAGCTGACTGCATCTAGGTAATCAGGAATAGTGCCATTGTCTATTATTGTTCAGAATTAATGCTAATGAGCTGATTTCGGACCAGCTAATAACCAAATAATTAGCCCAATGACCGGTAACAGTAAAATAAAGACTAGCCAAAAAACTTTACTTCCTGTTGTTGCAGGACTTTGTACCGTTTTGATGATGGCCCAAACATCTGCAATCAAGATGATCAAACCAAGTAACCCACCAATTTCGACTCCCATCACACCTCCTTTATAATTAACGTTTTGATTTTCAATTCCGCATCAAACTGAAAATTTAGTTATAAATGTCCTTGGATAATTCGAGGGGGCTTTTAGTCTTGAAGATGGTGACTTCTCAGCATGGACTGTCTATAGTATAAAGGGTCTTTTCATATCTCAGTGTGGCCATTTACTTTCATCCTACTTATATCCATCAAGCATGCCGGAGCGCAACATTTTGGAATCATTATAATACTTGTCAAAATCACATTAGGGCTTTAGTCTATTTAAAAAGGGAATTTTATGCGAACAGGGATTCTTGTAATTATTTCATTCATTCTGTTGTTTGCCGCTTGTACAACAGGAACATTGCAGGCTGTTTCTACTTACCAGTTCGAGAATGGCAATATTGAGCTTGGAATGGATAAAAATGAGGTGCGTTCCATTGCTGGCCCGCCAGAAACAGTCGATAAAAGCACTTTTTTTCATCAAAAGCAGAGGTGGTATTATCACCTGTCGCAAACTGGTCGGGTAATGATAACCTTTTTCGAGGGGGTAGCAGTGGAAATTCACACTTGGCAATAGGCACAATCATATGATTTGAAGCTTATGCTTAATACTTTGAAAGTTAGCAAGACAGGAATGGCCCATCCCATCTGGAAGGGCCAATGAGGATAATTCTTGTGATGAAGTGGCCCCAAAATATCGCGTTCAATAAAAAGCCGATTGGATCGTCATTTCCCAACTTTATTTATCAGTGTAATTAAGGCAATATAACTGAGGAACTGAAATATACGAATCAGTATTTCCCAACATTTTTTGCTCGAACAACTGTGACTGAGACAAACGGCCTGAGGTTTCCAGTTTTGACTTTTTAGAGGGAGAGAGCGCATGCCAGAAGAAAAAATCCGTTTGGGAGTCAGTTCCTGCCTTTTGGGAGAGAAGGTCCGCTTTGATGGCGGCCACAAGCACGACCGCTTCCTGACCCAGACGCTGGGCCGCTATGTTGAGTATGTGCCGGTCTGTCCCGAGGTCGAAATCGGCCTGCCGACACCGAGGGAGACTCTGCGCCTGGTTGGTGAGCCCGATGCGCAACGCCTGGTCTTTTCGAAGAGTGGCGAGGATATCACCGAGCGCATGAAGAGCTGGGCGAAAAAGCGGGTTGTCGAACTGGAAAAGGAAGACCTGAGCGGGTTCATCTTCAAGGCAAAGTCACCGAGCAGCGGCATGGCGCGGGTCAAGCTTTACGACAAAAACGGCAGTCCCAATTCACGTGGTGTCGGCCTGTTTGCCCAGGCTTTCATGGAACACTTTCCGCTGCTGCCGGTCGAAGAGGATGGCCGGTTGAACGATCCCCGCCTGCGGGAGAATTTCATCGAGATCATTTTCACCCTGAAGCGCTGGCGGGAGAGCATTGCCGCGGGGAAGACTCACGGCGTTCTGGTCGATTTCCACACCCGGCACAAGCTGCTGATCCTGTCACACAGCCCCGAGACCTATCGGCAGATGGGCAAGCTGGTCGCCGGCCAGCTTGACCTGGACACGAACGAGACATACGCGCAATACATGGCATTGCTGATGAAGGGGCTGCGCATGAGGACGACGACGAGGAAGCATGTTAATGTCCTGCAGCACGTGCTCGGCTACTTCAAGAAGCAGCTCGATGCCGATGAGAAGCAGGAGGTTCTGCAGATCATAGAACATTACCGTGCGGGCCTGCTGCCGCTGGTCGTTCCGATCACCTTGCTCAACCATTTTATCCGCAAGTATGATCAACCCTATTTGCAGCGGCAGGTCTACCTGAACCCGCATCCTTTGGAGCTGCAACTACGCAATCACGTCTAAACATGACTTGACAGGCCTGAATAGCTTATGAACGCCGGTTACGGTCCGGTCTCGCTGTCTTCTGAGTCGCCAATATGAAACTGCAATTCAAAAGATACTTTCTCAGCGGCCTGGTGACGATCATCCCCCTGGGTATCACCTGGTGGGTGCTCAGTTTCATTTTTCGGCAATTGGTGCAAGCCGGGCTGCCGCTGGTTCGCCTGCTCTCGCGCAACATAAGCGACGAGGCTCCCGGCCTGTCCCGTTTGCTGTTGATGCCCTGGTTCGACAACCTTCTGGCTGCCACGATCGTGGTCGTCGCAATCTATCTGCTGGGTTGGGCGACCAACCGGGTCCTGGGCCTCCAGGCTTTGCATGTCATGGACCGGCTCATCGATCGCGTGCCCCTGGCAAAATCAATTTATGGCTCGGTGAAAAAACTGATCGGCGTATTGCAGACCAAGCCTGAGCACGTCGACCGCGTCGTGCTGATCGACTTCCCGCACCGGCAGATGAAAGCCGTCGGCCTGGTAACGCGAACGCTGGTCGACCGGCAGACCGGCAGGCAGCTCGCAGCCGTCTATGTTCCGACCACGCCGAACCCGACGAACGGTTATCTCGAACTGGTGCCGGTCGAATGCCTGGTTGCCACCGACTGGACGATAGAGGAGGCGATGAATTTTATCGTTTCCGGCGGCGCGATTGCCCCGGAAGATATCCCGTACGATGCGAGACCTTAGGAAAAAGTCGCCGTTGCTGGTCCTTGCTCTGTGAAGCGATCCCAGGTTACTCTTCTTTTTCTTTTTCATACAGTGCCATGAAAGCATCAATCAGGACATTGGCATCGGGCACCTTGACCAACCGAGCAAACTCCCTCAAAAATCCCCGCAGATAAACCGGGGCAGGCAGGAAATCGAAACGCTGCTCTTCGATACTCTGCAGAAGAGATGATCTGACCTTGGTTCGTGCTGCCACATCCTCCAGAGTCAATTGCAGTGCCTGGCGTGACTGCTGAAGAAACAGCCCGGGGTTCTGCAGCGCGTCTGCATCGATACAGGCTCTTGTCGGCTGAGCGGCAAAAACTTCTGCTTGTTCAAGATCTTCGACGACATTTGCTGCATGTGAACGCGATTGCACTATGCTTTCATAGGCTTTATGCAACAATTCAAGCTTTTGCTGTCGATCAGCGTCGTCCAGCAGAGAGTATGTTGCCAGGGACTCTTCACTGTACAAATTACGCAGTTCAAGAAACGACCTTTCCACTTCGTCGAGACTGGCATCGGCGTTCAGGCCAAGAACATCAAAACTCGCCTGCAGGCTCTCTTCATCCATTTCGCATCTCCGCTACCAGACCGAGATTCTGTACGATCCGCCGTACATCTTCGGCAAAGGAACTATTTGGATACGTGGTTATGACAGGCCGTCGTGAATTAAGAGACAGCAAGACTTGTTCGTCAGAACGGACGGTGCCAGCGAGCATTAGATTGATGCCTAAAAAATCCTTGCTGGCCAGGGCAATCTCCTTGCCAAGGTTGCGTTTTTCATGTCGCTGAGTCTGGTTAACAATCAAACCAGGATTGAACGACAACATCGCTTGGTCAATATGTGCGCCAATCTCAGGGTCGCGTTGTCGGAGGGCATGCATGAGATCTCGTGGCGAGCGGATGCCGATTTTGTCTTTCTCGTCCAGGGAAGAATCCACCAGACCTTCTGCCTTGAGCTCTCGCATGATTTGGCGCAGTTTGCGAAAATAAGCGGCTCTCAGGAAATGGTAGGTATTTTCGATAGAAGTCGGGGTCGGCGTGACGACCACCAGGCCATTGTTCGCAGCAATGAAAAAATCCAGAACATTAAAGGAACTCCCCGCGCCAAGGTCAATAAAGATATAATCTGCATCCAGAGTAAAAAGCTGCCTGATCAACTTCTCCTTCTGCAGGTGTTTCAGGTTGGCCACGTTATGTATGGCCCGAGCGCCGCTGATTAAGCTGAGGTTGTCAAAAGGGGTGGCCAGGAGAATGTCCTGCAGGTTTTTAGAAGAGTCCCGGAGCACATCGCTGATGGTATGTTTTGGTGGAGACATGCCAAGAAAGGTATGCAGGTTCGCTCCGCCGAGGTCGGCATCGATCATGATGCAACGCCGTCCCTGAATGGCCAGGGTCATGGCAATACCGGTCGTAAGGGCTGATTTGCCGACCCCGCCTTTGCCTCCGCCAACAGCCCAGATATTTGTTGCCAAGGCCTTTTTATCTGCATGAATTGGAGCGGTCATGAAGGTCTCTCGCGATTGCAGTCGGTTGCGATCTGCTCTTTTGATGCTGTCTTAAGCTCTGCTGGGACTTGCAGGCAGAAGGTATGGTGTGTCACCACGAATACGACGCCCCCAATCTATATTAATATCCAGTTGGGGTCAAAAGGAGAGAATTGCCGGGAAAGCCGTCAGTCTGGTTTATCGTTCAGATGGGCAGAGATGCGCCCCCTATGTAACGGCAATTAATACCCGGATGGTTTGTCCAGGGAGTCCGTGAGACCGTTCCGGCTAGGCCAGCGGGCTATTCCGCTTGAGCCGCGCTTCTCCAGTGTGCTGGCGGATAAAAAAACGCCCGCCGGCGCAGACCAGAGGGCGTTTTTACTTGCTGCAGCGCTGATCTTATTGCTTCACATGGCACCTTGCGCAGTTGCCTTTGGCATCAAAAGCCCGCTTGCCATTATGGCAGACGCCGCAAAGCTTGCCTTCATAGATTTCGTTCATGGTGATCTTGACAGTTCCCTGTTTCATTTTCGGGAACATGCCACTGTTATGACACTCCTTGCACTTGAGGCCGGCTTCCTTATGTATGGTGCCATCAAAAGTTACGGTGCCCATCGAGCTGTCGCTGAACTGAAGGGTTTTCTTTGCCGGAACGGCCAGGACAACACTGGAACTGACAAACAGAATTGCCATAATCAGGACAAACAGTTTTTGCATAATAGTCTCCTCCTCAGGGAACGGTCTGATGATTTATCTCAATAAGCCTGGCTATTTTAACAGGTTGTCGCACGCATGCAAAGCAGCAACAAAGATGTCTTTAGCGAAAGTCGTCCGGGATGGCTTCGGCGAGCAGCTCCAGAATGTGCACCGGACGCTGCTTGCCGTTGGCATGGTTGATGTTGTCCTGCAGTTGCATGATACAGCCCGGGCAATCGGTCGCGACCACTTCCGCACCGCTCGCGGCAATGTTGACCGCCTTTTGGGCGCCGATCTTTTTGCTGGTGTCATAGTGATAGACCGAATAAGTTCCGCCGAGTCCGCAGCAGGTTGCCGCATCGGGCATCTCGACGTATTCAATCTGCGGCAGGGCCTTGAGAATCTGGCGTGGCTCCCTGGTAATGCCCCGGTTGCGCAGGTGGCAGGGATCGTGATAGGTGACCTTGATCGGCTTTGCAAC
>JBFLJZ010000360.1:0-3224 GCA_040882925.1 Desulfuromonadales bacterium | reverse complement strand
CCGCAGCTCGCTCGGCGTCGCTGAGATGGGCGATCCGGTTATAGGCGCCGCGAATTTTGAATGAGAATACCGGCTGTAGATCTTCGCGCTTGAGCAGTACACGGTTATGCAACAGCTGCGACAGGAAAGCAGACTCCTCGAGGGGCGTCTCGATAGCAGCTTGATACACCTTCGACGTGAGGATTTGTTTGAATAATTTCTGCATGAAGGGATTCTGCCATGAAGCCCGAAAGAGACAAAGGAAAAAACAGAAATCCTGTCTTGCAAAGACTGTTAGACGTAAATTAAACGGCACATCAACACACTCTGCAAAACCTGTGGCCAGATATGCGTCGTTGATTTCGAGACGGCCGGGGACAGAAGATTATTTTGACTTAATGATCGACAATTGTAAAGGCTTTGGCTATACTGCAAAACAGTTTCCATCCGGGGCACAGCTTGCCCGGGGAGTCTATTCATTGACGTCATAAAGGAGAGAGATCATGCCGGAATTCTTTTATCAGAACCCGTATCCCGTGGGTGCAGACAAGACCAGCTACTACAAGATCGAAGGTTCGGAGAAGTATGTCTCTGTAGAGAGCTTCAATGGCCAGGAAGTTCTCAAAGTCGATCCTGAAGCGCTGACCGTTTTATCCAACACCGCCATGAAGGATGTATCCTTTCTGCTGCGCAAGGAACACAATGAGCAGGTCGCCAAAATTCTCACGGACCCTGAAGCCTCCCGCAATGACAAGGGCGTCGCCATGGCGTTCCTGCGCAACGCCATGGTTTCAGCACAGTTCGAACTGCCCACCTGCCAGGACACCGGGACCGCTACTGTGGTTGCCAAAAAAGGGCAGCAAGTCTGGACCGGCGTCAACGATGCAGAACAAATCGCCAAAGGCGTATTCAAGACATATACGGAAGAAAACCTGCGCTACAGCCAGACCGTTGCACTCGATATGTACAAGGAGAAAAACACCGGCACCAACCTGCCCGCGCAGGTCGACATCTACGCCACTGCCGGCGACACATACAAGTTTCTTTTCATGGCGAAGGGTGGCGGGTCTGCCAACAAGACCATGCTTTTCCAGGAGACCAAGGCGCTGTTGACGCCTGACAAGCTGTTCGACTTCCTGGTCGCCAAGATGAAAACCCTCGGCACCGCGGCCTGCCCGCCCTATCATCTCGCTTTCGTCATCGGCGGCACTTCGGCGGATGCCGTGATGAAGACCGTGAAACTGGCAACCGCCAAGGAACTCGACGACCTGCCGACCACCGGCAATGATCACGGTCAGGCGTTCCGCGATATCGAACTCGAGGAGAAGCTCCAGAAAGCGGCACAGGAGCTCGGCATCGGCGCCCAGTTCGGCGGCAAATACTTCACTCACGACGTTCGGGTTATCCGTCTGCCCCGCCACGGCGCATCCTGCCCACTCGGGATGGCCGTTTCCTGCTCTGCCGACCGCAACATCAAGGCCAAGATCACCAAAGACGGCCTGTTCGTTGAAGAGATGGATCGTGACCCGGGTCGCCTGCTGCCGGAACAATATCGCATGGCCAAGCACGAGCACGGTCACAAGATTGACCTGGACCGGCCGATGGCAGACATCCTTGCCGAACTGACCCAGCTCAAGTGCGGTGAGCCGCTGCTGCTCAACGGCACCATCGTGGTCGGTCGCGACATCGCGCATGCCAAGTTCAAGGAAATCCTCGACAGCGGCAAACCTATACCCGACTACCTGAAGAAGCATCCGATCTACTACGCCGGTCCGGCCAAGACTCCGGAAGGCCGACCCTCCGGCTCGTTCGGCCCAACCACGGCCGGGCGCATGGACTCTTACGTCGGTCTGCTGCAGGAACATGGCGGCTCGATGGTCATGATCGCCAAGGGCAATCGCTCGCAACAGGTCACGGATGCCTGCAAGAAATTCGGCGGCTTCTACCTCGGTTCAATCGGTGGGCCTGCTGCCCTGCTCGCTGACGAGAACATCAAGAAGGTCGAATGCATCGACTTCCCCGAACTCGGCATGGAAGCGGTCTGGAAGATCGAAGTCGTGAACTTCCCGGCCTTCATCCTCGTCGACGACAAGGGCAACGACTTCTTCAAACAGCTCGGCCTGTAAGATCAGCAGTAAAAGCCCCGGGGTTTCCCGGGACTTCAGATTGTTGACAAACCCCGCATCCCGTGCGGGGTTTGTCTTTTTTCCTGGCAGGTTTTAATTTAGAAAATTCAAGCAACAGACGCTAAATCTGTTACTTTTTTTCTAGAAATTCAAATCAAAACCGTCGGGTGGCGTCCCGCCCGACGCCATACTTTTATCCGGCAAAAAATATGAAAAAGCGCCTTACTCCTTGCGGAGGGCATCTCCTTAGCCGGATTTCTATGACTCTAAGAACCTGCTGTGATGGGGATCCGGCCCTGTCTCAAAAGGCCTGACTTTTCAGTTTGACCTGGGAGGGAAAAGCCACAAAACATGATAAACTTTACAATCCTCCACAACAGGAGAGGCTCATAAGAGCCTCGGGTCCTGCGGGGGAAACGTAGTCATTTTGTCCTATCATCCTGCCTGAATTGAACTTGCAGCCATTTCGAGCCAGACATGCCCAGCGCAGAGAAGGTCCTTTTCGGCTTATTCTTTTAGGCCAGTAAAAGTGTAGGGTGCCGTCGGGGGGCGCGACACCCGGTTCTGGGTTCGCTTTATTTGCTTTCCAAATGCAAAAAAATGTTGCTACCGGGCAACCCCGAAGGTTTTGCATTTGATTTTAAACTTCAAATTATAACGAATAAGTGAATATGCGATGCTCACTCCCCGCCCTCGACCTGATAGAATGCAGCCTGGGCATTGAACATCCGGGCGTAAGCGCCATCGCTCTGCAAAAGCTCATCGGGTGTCCCCTTGTTTTAGCGGTGGGCTGTCAAATCAACAACTGGATGGAATCATGCCGTGCCAGGCAGATCAGAACCCGGACAGTGCCATCAGGATCGGCAGGAGAAACGTGGTCACCAGGCCATTCAGGCCGATCGCCAGACCGGCAACCGCACCGGCGAGACGATTGACCTCGAGCATTCTCGCCGTGCCGATGCCATGCGCCGACGTACCGATGGCCAGCCCCATCGACACTGGCGATGTTACGCCGATCCGGCGACAGAACTCCGGGCCGCAAACCGCCCCGAGGCAGCCGGTCAGGACGACCAGGGCGGCGGTCAGAGGAGCAATGCCGCCGATCTTGTCGACGATGCT
>JBFLJZ010000084.1:0-8636 GCA_040882925.1 Desulfuromonadales bacterium | reverse complement strand
TGCATGAGAACCCGGACAAACTGGCCGGGGCGCATGCTGCTCTCGGGGTTGGCCAGCTCGGCGCGAATCAGCATGGTCCCGGTCTCCGGATCGACGTTCGGCTCGGCGAAATTGACCCGGCCCTTGTGCGGGTGGATCGAGCCGTCGGCAAACTGCACTTCGATCACGTAGTTTGATCCCTCGGGTGGCACGAGCAGACCTTTTGCCACCTGTTCGCGTCCGCTGAGCAGGTGGTTTTCCGAGATACTGAAATTGACCCAGATCGGATCGAGCTGAGCCACGTAGGTCAACAGGCTCTCCTGTCCGGTGGGGATATAGCTGCCTTCCTGTTTGACGGCTTTACTGGCGAGTCCGGTCACCGGGGTGAAGATGGTCGCGTAGCTCAGGTTAAGTTCGGCCTCGCGAACGGCCCCCTTGGCAGAGAGCACCGCGGCCTTTGTCTCTTTCTCGGCGCCGATCGCGTCGTCGAGATCCTTCTTGCTGACCGCGTCCTGCTCGGCCAGCGGCTTGATCCGGCCCAGGTTGGCAACGGCTGTGGCGTGTCGGGCCTGATGCAGGGCGAGTTCGCCTTCAGCCTGCTGCAGGGTTGCCTGGAAGGGTTTCTTGTCGAGTTCGAAGAGCACCTGCCCTTCCTGCACCAGTTCACCGTCGTTGTAGGTCTGCTTGTCGAGGAAACCGTCGACCCGGGCCCGGATTTCCACCTGGCGCGAACTTTCAGCCTGGCCGACAAATTCAAAAACGACCGGTGTGTTCTGCGGCTCAATGGTGATCACCGTGGCCGGGATGACAGGAACTTCTTTTCTTGGCTCTTGTTGCGTGTCGCAGCCATGCATCAACACCAGAGCGCAAAGGCCCAGTCCTAAGAATGCCACTCTGGATATGTCCATCTTCGATATCTCCGTTTGCCTGTGAATTGGTGAGTTTCAACTCGAATAAATCATACGAAAAACAGATATTTAAAACCGCGAATATTATATCAAACAATCAGTGCTTGTCTATCGGGACAAGGTGTGAACCTGACCGCCGGATATGCATTACAACATCAACGGGAAGTCTTTTCTGGTCCGCTGTCACCGTAAAAAAATGCTTCTGTCTGGAGTTTGCCCTGGCAACTAATCTCCACTTGGCTTAGATACACAGGACACTCAGAACCGATGCTATAGTCAATAATGGTATAAAATTAAGGTCCAGACTTCGTCACGTTTGACTCCCTTGCTTTACCAGACGCCTTGCTCCGGTCCGCTGTTGTCTCTCGTGAGATTCGAAGAGCGCCGTGTGCTTTGCAACGTTCTTGCATCTTGTGTTTGAACTTGTTGATAGTTTCTGTTTAACTGATAAAAGTTGACGGGCTTACTTGAGCCTGGCAACAAGATCAGGCCGATATGTGCCGCCGCTCTTGATTGCCAACGGTGATCTGACCGGTGAAAGTTTTCGGAGGCCCCATGCCCTGGAGAGACACCCAAAGTTCACGTCTGCGCCGCCTGTTCCTCGAAGGTTTCTCGGCGATGGATATCGCGGAACCACTGGTTTCTTTCGACGCGGTCACCGACGCCGGAACCGTTCGGGAATACATGGTAGAGAAGAGTTTCGACCTGGTCGGCGTCAGACAAGACGGCCTTGTCGAAGGGTATGTGCGTCGCGAGGAGCTCGTCTCGGGCTGCTGCGGTGATTACATGCATCCGTTCACACCCGATGACGACCTGGTTCCGGATACGGCCAACCTGATCGAAGTCGTCAAGTCGCTGGCGATCAACAAGCAGTGCTTCGTCACCATCCTCGACCGGGTCGGTGCCATTGTCACGCTCTCTGATCTCGAGAAACCACCGATGCGCATGTTCATGTTCGGCATCATCACCCTCGGCGAAATGGTGATCACCGAGATCATTCGCCATCGTTACCACGACGGTTCCTGGCAGGAATTCCTCTCTGCACAGCGCCTGGACAAGGCCAAGGCCCTCCAGGAGGAGCGTCAGCGCAGGGGACAGAATGTCGATCTGGTCGATTGCCTGCAGTATGGTGACAAGGGCTGGATTATCTCTTACGACGAGGAATTCCGCCAGGCTATTGGTGTTGAGTCGCGCAAGGAAATGCGCAAGGCGATCAAAGAGATGGAGACCATCCGCAATAACCTGGCGCATACCCAGGAAATCATTCCGACCGGCTGGCCGAGGATTATTATTGCCTGCAGCCGTTGGGAACAGAACCTCGAAAGGCTTCCGGAGCGCATGGCCCAGCTGAAACAACCCAAGGCCAAGGCATGAACCGCATCGAGGCGGTTGAGAGTCTGCTGCGTCGAAGGGGGGAGGCATGGTGGGAAAACCTTTGCCGGTTGATTCCGGAACTGCATGACCTGGCCGAAACGCCACAGCCCCCTGAGTACCACGCCGAGGGTGATGTCGCCATCCACACCCGCCTGGCGATCGAAGCCTGCCCGACCGATTGCGACCCGGACCTACTGTGGGTCGCCCTGCTGCATGACATCGGTAAGCCGGCGACCACCGAGCAGCGAACCGATGGCCGGATCACCGCCTACGGCCATGCCAGGTTGGGCGCCGAGATGGCGGAAAACATTCTCGACCGACTCGGCATGCCGGCGGAGCGTCGCGATCGGATCGTCTGGGTCATTCGTCATCACATCTTCCAACACTCGTGGCAGTTGCAGAAGCCGGAAGATCTCAGCAAAAAACAGCGGCGCTACCTGGCCGACCCGAAATTTCCGCTGTTGCTGGAGTTCCTTAGAATTGATTCGTTGGCTTCCCACGGTAATCCGGGCGGTATAGAGGCCTACGATTTCTACAAGGAACTTCTGGCGTCAATCTCGTAGCGATAATGGAAATTAAAGAGAGAAAGGGCAACAGATGGTTAATCTGTTGCCCTGGATTCATAAAAGCTCCAACTATCCTAATACTATACGTCCTATTTTTCCAGAGCAACAATCTCAGCAGCAATCTCCTTGCTCAGCGCAGCGAGGAGCTGGCTCTCCGCCTTGATCAGCGCCGCAAAGCTGGCGTCTGCGAGCGGCTGCCTGTAGTCGCTCTTCCTGCCGGCGAGGAAGTCCTTGCCTCCGTTGTCGGCAACTGCCCAACGGGCGATCAGCACCGCTTCGTCCTGCAGGGAGCCGTCAAACCTGACGACATCGACCATCACCCGGTAGGTCGGTTTGAAATGCTGCATCCATGGGAAGAAGCCGACCTTTTCAACTCCGAGCAGCTGCCCGAGGTTGTCGCCCATGACCGCTGTGATATCCCTCTCCAGCACCCCCGCCCAGCGGTTGAACTCGGCAAATTCATACCGGTTGCCCTGCTGGCGAGTCGCGATCTGGGAGCGTTTCAGGCTGTCCGGAATCGTGATCGGGCCGACTCCCAGCCTGACCTCCGGCAGGGCAGCGATGGTTTCTGTGTCGCCCAGCTGTTCCAGGGTCATCAGGCTGTAATAGTTGACCGTGGGGGCGCTGCGACTGATACAGCCGGTTGCCAGGAGAAACGCCACCAGAATCAGGGTCCACTGCAAGCTCTTTTGCATGACATGTCCGATCATTTTTTGCCTCCCTCCTTGCCGAGGATCAACGCCTGTGGGTCACGCTCCAGGTACTCGAGCAGCGATCGGATCGAGCGGATCGCCAGCGCCAGCTCGCTGGTCACCTTGCGGGCGTTGTAGTTCAGCGCGGAATCTGGTCCGAGCGTCGACTTGATGCCATCCAGGGTCTCTTGCAGCTTATCCATAGAAGCATTGAGCTTCGGAATGGTTTGCTCGTTGACCTTCCCCGACATCGCCTTGACCTCATCAAGGGTCGCCGTCAGCGATTCGATCGCAACTTTCAGTTCCTCGCCGATCTGCTCAAAGGGGATTTTCTCGACCTTCTTCAGGATATTGTCCACCCGTTGCGCGATCTGTTCGAGCGGCGCCGGAATAGTCGGAAAGACCGGATAATCACCCTCCATCCTGAGTTTGACCGGTGGTGCGTCAGGATAGAATGCCAGGTCGACATAAAGCTGCCCGGTCAGCAGGTTGCCGGTCTTCAACTGGCCACGCAGGCCCTTGTCAATCAATGCCTGGGTTCTTTGGTATTCCTCGATTGCGCCGGAATGCTCTTCCATCACAATTTCTTTCACTGCACCCTTGACAACCTCGCCCTCTTGTGTGACCAGGGTGTGAATCCGTTCCGGTTCCATGACGATCAGGACAGGAATGCGAAAATCAATTTTTTGCAGATCGTATTCCAGTTCAACCTTCACCACTTCGCCTATCTTGATGCCGAGAATTTCAACCGGCGCGCCTGGTGACAGGCCGCGGACGCTCTGTTCAAAATACAGGAGTGCATATTGCTGGATTTCGTAGATGTCTTCCTGGCCGCTGTCATAATCAGCAAAAAGTCTGAAAGTCTGGTCCTCTGCAGCCGGCTCCCCGGGCAGATCATGTTCACGCAAATCGAACGTAATCCCGCCCAGCATGATCGAGACCAGCGATTCGGTGTTCATATTGATCCCGGTTGCGTCCATGGTAAAATCGACGCCGCTGGCATTCCAGAACCTGGAATTGTCCAGGACTTTTTCATGGAAAGGCGCCTCGACGAACAGCTTGATATCGACCCCGTCACGTGCCGGGGCGTAATTGTAATCAACCACCTTGCCGACCTTGATCCCCCGGTAATAGACCGGGGAGCCTTGATCGAGAGAGCCGAGCGCTCTTGATTGCAGGGTAAAGTGTCGCCCGGGCTGCCCCTCGGTAAGCAGCGGCTGTTTTTCAAGCCCCTTGAAACGCCGCGTCTTCGTGCCCTCCATCGAAGGGTGGATGCCGATGTAAGCGCCGGAAAGCAAGGTGCCCAGCCCGTGAATCTCGCCGGCAGCAACCCTGGCCCTGACGACCCAGAACTGGCTCTTGTCGGTCAGGTACGGTTTTGCCTCCTTGGTCATTTCCGCTGTGACGGTCACCCCTGAGAGATCTTCATCGGCACCCAAATCAATATCCGTGACCTTGCCGACCTCGACATCCTTGTACTTGATCTGCGTCTTGCCGGCCACAAGGCCTTCAGCGGTCTCGAAGGTGATGGTGATCTCCGGGCCCTTTTCCCTCATTGCCTTGAAGGTCAGCCAGCCGCCGATCAACAGGGCAATGATCGGCACCACCCAGATGATCGAGAAGCTGCGTTTGGTTCGCACAACGGCCTCGGGAGCCTTATCGGCATGTGTCTTTTGAGTGTTTTCTTCACTCATCTTTGTCCTCCACAACATCCCAGATCAGCCGCGGGTCGAAACTCTCCGCGGCGAACATGGTGATCACAACGACAGCAGCGAAATAGAAGGCCGCCGGCCCGGCGTCGATCTCGGCGATGAAACCGAGCTTGACCAGGGCGACCAGGATGGTCACAACATAAATATCGAGCATCGACCAGCGTCCGATCGCTTCGGTGAAGCGGTAGAGCCTGGTCCGGTCTTTGGGGCGCCTGGTCGATTTGAACTGCACCGTGAGCAGCAGGTAGATCAGGATGGCGAACTTCAGGAACGGCACGAAAACACTGGCGGTGAAAATCACCGCGGCGATGGCGAAGGAACCGCTGTGAATGAAGTAGATGACGCCGCTCATGATGGTGTCCGACTGGGCACTGCCCAGCGCGGTCGTGATCGTCATCGGCAGGACATTGGCTGGCACATAGCAGACCATGGCCGCCAGCACCAGCGCCCAGGTCCGCGCGACGCTGTTCGGCTTGCGTTGATGCAGTTCCTCGCCGCAGCGTGAGCAGTAGGCCGTTTCACCGGTCGCCAGGTCCGGGGCGCGGCTGAGCAGGTGACAGTCGTGACAACTGATCAGGCCGAGCCGGCGAGCCGAGGAATGAGCAGGGTTCACGGGGTCTCCTCCAGTTTTTCCCAGACCATATGCTCATCGACCGAACTCAGCGCGAAATTCAGCACGAAGATCAGCAGGCTGAAGGCGAACACCGCCAGGCCCGGTACGATGGTCGCCATCTTGGCCAACTTGACGATCGAGACCAGGATGCCGAGCATATAGATTTCCATCATGCTCCACGGCTTGATATGTCGGAACAGACGAAATACCGGTGCCGCATAGCGGGTGCGGACGTTCAATTTCAGGGGGATGAAGATATAGAGCAGGCCGAGCATCTGGATCAGCGGGATCACGATGCAGGTCAGCAGCACCAGGGCGGCGAGGGAGATGATCCCCTGGCGGTAGAGAAGTTCGATCCCGGTCAAAAGCCCCGTCTCATTGCCGATCGGACCGTTCTTCATGGCCAGGAAAGGGAAGGTGACAGCAACCACGTAGAGGACCAGCCCGGCGCAGGTCCAGGCCAGCGTGCGGTTGATACTGTCGGTTTTAGCGCGGAACAGGATACAGCCGCAACGCACGCAGACAGCCGCAGCGCGGCCTGGCATGTCAGGAATATCGTGGATCAGGTCACATTCGTGGCAGGCAATCTGATGCATCCAGCGATCATCCGGTTTAAAGTGTAAAAGTGTGAATTCCCCTCTAATAATATGCTGAAGTCGCGCTCTATAACAAATAATAATTTCAGACCGACCTTAATCTTCGATCGCCAGGCTGCGGGCATTGTAGCCGTAACTTCTGATCACGTTGTACGCCCCGAGTGAATTCAGTACGGCGGAGTGGGTGGTTTTTTCGTTGTAGGCGCGAAAAAAAACTTCATTCCATTTCGGGTGACCCTGTTGTTTCAGCCGGTCTTCATTGATCAGGATGGTGAAATGCACGGTGCCGACCAGGTCGCTGGCCAGGCCTTCCTGTTCCTGGATCATGGTCGCCAGCACCGAGCGCACGCCGTAGGTCTCGACCGGGCGGTCGAGCCAGGGGTAATCCTCCTGACTGATAGTCGTATACAGATAGAACTCTGCCGCTTTCCTGGTGCGCGGCAGCGAGATCAGGTCGAGGCCGGTCTGCTCGCTCAGCAGCTTGAAGGGCTTGCCCGCGGTAATCACCACCAGGTCAAGCTCGCCGGCTTTGAGATCGGCAAGGGCCTGCTCGTAGCTGTTGTGAACGTAAGTGAACTGCTTGTCGTAAAACTGCGCAATGACATCCGCCGACAGGCATGAGCCGCTGTTCTCCTGGCCGCAGCCAACGGTAAACGTCTTGTTTGTTGCAAAATCGAGATTGCTGTTTTTGGTTTTGATCAAGTGAATCTCCTCGTGAAAGAGGGGCATCACCACCTTGATTTCGTCACGGATATCCAGGGACGTATTCTGGTACAGGTTGCGGCCCGCCTTGATATAGGCGTCCATCTGGAAGATCGCGAACTCGGTGTCGTTGTTGAACAGGGCAATGATGTTGGACCATGACCCGGCCGAAGGCAGAACCTGGAGATTGAGTCCGACTTTATTCGTTTCCCGGGAAATCTCCTGGCCAATCTGGTAGTAGGTCCCCTGTTCGTCACCTGACATGAGTCGCAGGTCGACTGCAAGGGCCTGCCCGGCCAGCAAGCCTGCTATAAGAAAAATTGCCAGGGAAACTCTCATGATTGGGTCACCTGATTGGGCGCGGAGCCTGGTGCCTTAAGGTCAGGCTTTGCAGTGACTGCCTGCGCCGTATCAACAGGGGGGGCCAGCCTCAGGACCAGGTAACCGAGAATTCCGGCGACCAGTGATCCGGCGAGGATGCCCAGCCGGTGGCTGAGAAGATAGGTCTCGGCGTCACCGCCGGTGTGCTCGAAGGCCAGTCCGCCGATGAACAGACTCATGGTGAAACCGATCCCGCAGAGCGCGGCGACACCGAACAGGTGCTTGCCGGTCGCACCCTCGGGCATCTTCGCCAGGCCCATCTTGATGGCGCCAATCGAGAAGCCGTAAACGCCGACCAGTTTGCCGACCACCAGGCCGAGCATGATCCCGAGCGGCACGGCATGAAAAAGGTCGCCGAATGCCATGCCGGCGAAAGGAACCCCGGCGTTGGCAAAGGCGAAGACCGGCAGGATCAGGAAACTGACCCAGGGGTGCAGCTCATGTTCGAGATACTCCAGGGGGGAGTTGTCCGGCTCCTTGGGGTTGCGCAGCGGTATGGCTAAGGCCAGGGCAACCCCGGCCAGGGTCGCGTGCACCCCGGACTTGAGAACAAAGATCCAGAGCAGTGCGCCGACCCACATGTACGGGGTGATCTGCATGACCTTGAGCCGGTTCAGGAGCACCAGTGCCAGCAGGCAGAACGCTGCAAGGATCAGCGAGCTGGTTGCGAGGTCGCCGGAATAGAAGAGGGCAATGATGACGATCGCACCGAGGTCATCCATGATCGCCAGGGCGAGCAGGAAGATTTTCAGCGAGCTGGGGACCCGCTTGCCGGCCAGCGCCAGGACCCCGAGTGCGAAAGCGATATCGGTTGCTGCCGGAATCGCCCAGCCGTTCAGGGCCACGCGGTCTCCGGCATTGATCAGGACATAGACGATGGCCGGGACCAGCATGCCGCCGATCGCCGCAATGCCCGGCAGGGCGATCTGCGCCCGGCTGGAGAGCTGCCCGACCAGCAGTTCACGCTTGACCTCAAGGCCGATCAAGAGGAAGAAAATAGCCATCAGGCCGTCGTTGATCCACAGCAGCAACGGCTTGGCAATATGGATGTGGCGGCCGAGGCGGAGCTCGATCGGTGTATCCAGAAAATAGTCGTAAAACACGGTCAGCTGA
>JBFLJZ010000010.1:0-2702 GCA_040882925.1 Desulfuromonadales bacterium | reverse complement strand
TGGAGCCGCTGATCCGACTCGAACGGACGACCTGCTCATTACGAGTGAGCTGCTCTACCAGCTGAGCTACAGCGGCAAACTTTGACAAGGCTCAGATATTTAACACAATTTGCTTGCTCTTTCAATCAATTTCACTGGTCATATGAGCATATGGACGGCCTCAACTTCGGGTCTAATGAAGGCCTGTTTCAAGGTCTTGCCAAAGATCGTCGACGTCTTCGAGACCGACCGATATGCGCAGCAGCCTCTTTGATATCCCCTGGCTGAGTTTATCCTTGGCCGGAATTGCGCCGTGCGACATTGACCAGCAATGCGTAAGGATGGTTTCAACGCCGCCGAGGCTGGGTGCAATGATCGGTAATTTGACGTTGTCAAGGAGCTTTTTCACCTGTGACTCCTCGCGAAGTTCGAAGGAGAGTACTGCTCCCGCCCCGCAGGCCTGGGAGAAATGCCGCTCCCGATTGGCAAAGTCCTCCAGTCCCGGGTACCAGACCCGGCCGACCGCCGGATGCTGGACAAGGCGGCGGGCAAGCTCGCCGGCGGAAGTTTGTGCCGCATCGAGTCGCACCTTGAGAGTTTTGATGCCTCTGGAGAGGAGAAACGAATCAAAGGGCGAGAGGACCGCGCCGAAAGCATTCTGAAAGAACTTCAGCCTCTTACCGAGCGCCTTGTCGCTGACCGACACCAGGCCGGCCAGAATGTCGCTGTGGCCACCGAGGAACTTGGTGGCGCTGTGAATCGTCACATCGATGCCGAGATCGAGCGGACGTTGCAGCAAGGGGGTCATAAAAGTATTGTCGAGCATGGTGAGCAGGCCGTGCTGACCGGCGATCTCAACCATCGCCCGCAAATCGGTTATCCGGAACAGCGGGTTGGACGGGGTTTCCAGGAAGAGTGCCCGGGTCCGTGGTGTTATGGCTGCCTTGACCGCCTGCGGGTCTGCCGTATCAACCAGAGTGCAGGAAATGCCCTGCTGCGGCAGGACACCGGTTATGAAGCGCCAGGAGCCACCGTAAAGGTCTGCTGAGGCGATCAGGTGGTCGCCGCTTTCAAGCAAGGCCAGAGCACTGCCGATTGCGGTCATCCCCGAGGCATAGGCGAAACCGCGGGTGCCGCCTTCGAGCAGGGCGATGGCGTCTTCGACCTGCTCCCGGCTCGGGTTGCCGCTGCGGGCATAGTCGTACTCTCCGGGGGTCCCCCCTGCATGGTGATAAGTGGACGCCTGGTAGATTGGCACTGTCGCCGCTCCGGTCGCCGGGTCGCGATCCTTGCCCTGGTGAACCAGCAGGGTTGCCGGACGATAATCTTGCTTGCTCATGTACAAGTTCTCCTGCTCGATTTAGAGCCACAAAGACGTTAAGGCTCGAAGTAGAATAGCTATACTGATAAATTATATCCAGATGGCAGAATATCCTTTGTTTGTTTGATTGATCAGCACTAGAGATTCCTGCGCAAGCACTCTACACTTTCGTGCCTCTGAGCCTTGCTGGCGAGTCCTTAAGCCAAAGCCTGCTCCAGGTCGGCAATGATGTCCTCCGGGGACTCGGTGCCTACCGACAGGCGTAACAGCCTCTCGCAGATGCCAAGCCGCTGTCGCTCGGATTCGGGGATGTCGCCGTGGGTCTGTATGGCCGGCAAAGTCATCAGTGATTCGACGCCACCCAGGCTTTCGGCAAAGGAAATCAGTTGCAGACGTTTGAGGGTCGTGCGTGCGGTCGCTGCCGTGTCGACTCGAAAAGAGAGCATGCCGCCGAAACCACTGGCCTGCCGGCATGATAGTTCATGGCCGGGGTGATCCGCCAGCCCCGGATAATAGATGTCGGTGATTTTCGGATGCTGCTTCAGCCAACTGGCGACCAGCATGGCATTGCTGCAATGACGTTCGATGCGCAGCGTCAGAGTTTTCAGGCTGCGCAAGAGCAGCCAGCAGTCGAATGGCGGCAGGATCGCCCCGGTAGAATTCTGCAAGAAATAAAGCCGCTCACCCAGCGTCTCATCCCGGGCCACCAGAACGCCCGCGCAGAGATCGTTGTGTCCGCCGAGGTACTTGGTCGCGCTGTAGATAACAAGATCAGCCCCGAATGTGAAAGGGCGTTGCAGGATCGGGCTCAAAAAGGTGTTGTCGACAGCGTAGAGGATATTGCGCTGCCGGCAGAGCTTGCCGAGCGCCTCCAGGTCGGAGATGCCGAGCAACGGATTGCCCGGTGTTTCGAGCAAAAGCGCTTTGGTGCTTGCCGTGATCGCTGATTCAACAGCGTCTGTCCTGGTCGTATCGACGTAGGTTGCAGTCAGGCCGAAGTCGGCGAAAATCTGGTCGAGGACACGGTAGGTGCCGCCGTAGAGGTCTTCGCTGACGACCAGGTGGTCACCCTGGGAAAAATGCAGAAAAAAAGTTGTCAGAGCGGCCATCCCGGAAGAGAAGACCAGTCCGCGTGCGCCCCCCTCCAGATCTGCCAGACCTTCTTCAAGGATCTGCCTGGTCGGGTTGCCTGAACGGGTGTAGTCGTAGCCGGTTGACTCTCCCACTCCGGGATGGCGATACGTTGCGCTGGGGTGGATCGGGATGCTGATCGCCCCGGTCCGATCATCGCAGCCGACACCGAGCTGCACCAGGCTGGTTTCTTGTGTGTAAGATTTTCCTGAACTCATCTGGCCTCCTTGGGTGAGGAGAAGGAACTGAAAAGGCCCCTTCTCGGATTTTG
>JBFLJZ010000083.1:0-8097 GCA_040882925.1 Desulfuromonadales bacterium | reverse complement strand
TCTCGCTGCCGCTGTGAGATTCGTCACAAAACGGCAGGTTCTGCGATTTGCCGCAGGTACAGCGGTAGTATGTGCCGGGCTCCAGGGTGATGCTGATCGGCATGCCAACGTCATCGTTTTTCATATATTCTCCTTATTAAAAGCCGGTACGTGGGATGCGATTAAACCATAAGACACAAAACACAAAAATTACAACCAACATTAACAAAAGGCACTTAACTATCTAATAAATTGATTTTCTCGTACCGCGTCCCTCGTCCCGTCATTTAAAAAGCCAGTCATAAACAAATTTACCGACAACCCCAAGAACCAGCAGCTCCAGAAGAGTAACCAGCGCCACAACCCAAGCCTTGCCCTTCCCTTTGGGTATGCGTTTCGTCAGGAAGCCGGGCATGAACCTGGCAAAATCGTTCTGCATGTTTTGCCAGGCCTCTTTGAAGACGCTGTTCTGGTGGCTGGTGTCGCTCTTTGCGGGCTTTTTCTTCTTTAGCTTGTTGCTCATAAACCGTCCGGGACATGTTTGTTTGACGAGGTTACCGGTTTTAACAGAATTGGTCAACGACTTGCCGAAGACGCAAGTAATCACCAGAATGCCGAAAAACCTGTGATATAGGAATCGGAATCGACGCCGATTTTTTCCTGGGTACGGGTACCGATATAAGCAAGCTTGAACCCCAGATGTCGGCTGACTGGAAAACCGAAGCGCAAGGCCCAGTCGACATTCTGTTTCCGATCGTCTTTATCAACGCCATCGATCATCGACCGGCCACCATAATCGTACCCGGCACTCAAACCTGCCCAGACTCCCGGGCGGTGGGTGTAGATCAGGTGGCCATGGATCATGTAGACAGGGTCGTTTTCGAGCTTCTTGCCATTGAAGAAGTCGGTATTGTCAGTGTAGAGTTCAACCACTAAAGTGCAAAGAAAGCCAATGAAAATAACGTGCGAACTTGAAATGTAAATTCAAGAGAACCCCCTGTTAACCCCCGGATGACAGCAGAGGTGACCCGCTCATCGTATCTCTGCAAAAGGATGATTTCAAATAAAATGAAACAGGCGTAACGATTTCCGACAAATAGTTAAACACACCCAACGGCAGCTTAGCCTGTTTAAAACGTAAACTCCCGCGGCGATAACATAGCAAGGTGAATACAAGCCGACGACAAACCCGGGCCCAGCTAGAAACGTTTAATCAAGTTGATATTGAAAAAATGGATATAGTTGGACGAGTAGTCCCCCACCAGTTCACCGGAAAGCGCACCGCGGTTCTGCCTGATCTCTGCATCACCTGCATCGAGGAATTCATAAGCGCATCCGATTGTCATGTCCTCGCTCAAGTCGTACTGGAGTCCGGTGGCATAACGCCATTGCCGGTCCAAAGGCATATCGGGTGTCCGGTCACTGTCACTGACGGGTGATTCATCGTAAGCTATCCCAACGGAGAGCAACCATGGATCGTCAATTTGATACTGTAATCCAAGAGCGAAATGCCAGGTGTCGTCAAAATTACGATCAAGATTCAAGTCCGTGGTGCTCGTGGACGTCAGAGAAGCGGAGGATTCACCAAAATCGCTCCAGTCCTGCCAGCCGACATTGCCCATCAGCGCCAATTTTTCCGTCACTTGATGATAAGCACTGAACATCACCGCCTGCGGCAGGTTCATCTCCATAGACAGCTTATTTTCCTGCAAACCGATAATATTTGCGAGATTGCTCAAAGGAGGCTGTAAACCTTTCAACGTCGCAGTGTCCTTGTACTCGAGTTCCACTTTCGATCGATAAGTTAAGCCAAGACGACTTTCTTCAGTCGGTTCGTAGAGTATTCCCAAATTGTAGCCAAAGCCCCAGTCATCCTCTTCGAGCTTCAATTGCCCATCTGCCTGATTGGGACCAATGTTACGTATCCCGACCTTTTGCGTCAGGCTTGAATTCACGGCACTCAGACCCAGGCCAACTGACCAATGGTCATTAAGTTTATAGCCAACACCTGGATTAACTCCAACAGTCAAAAATTCCCCTTCTTGCACGTAGTACCTTCCGGCCCAACTCTTGCCGTAATCGATTCCCAGGCCAAAATAAGATCCTATAGTTAAACCGACAGCCAATTCTGGGGAGACCTTGTGGACGTAAGAAAATGATCCCGCAGGAACCCAACCACCGGCATTGCCGCCATCGCCGCCACCAAATTCAGCATACTCAGTATCGAATTTCAGGTCGACATAGAGGATCTGGAACCCTGCCAGCAATTGTGAACGATCAAGACGGGTCATACCCGCCGGGTTCGTAGAAGCTGTTGAAGCATCTGATGCCAAAGCCACTCGACCGGCCGCAGCCGTACCCATATCCGGAGTGCCCCCTTCGTAGAGCCAGAGACCGGCGGCCTGGGTTGAGAGGGGAACCAGGCAGAACGCCAGCGTTACAAATAAGACAGAGCGGAATGTATTCATCTTAAAAGTACCTCCAAGGATCGAGTTGATGAAGCTCAATTCAGGTTCTTGCTTACGTCCAGTAACCATTAGCCATCGGTGAGCTAATCAAAAATATTCTGCGAATTGCGAATGCACTCTAAAGGCCCGATTAGTGTAAATGGCATAATTTCTAAGCATTGACCATTGTGTTTGTTTATTGATTCAATTGTTGTTGCAAGTCCTTCGCTACAGGATGCCCTGGGAATTTTTTGAGTGTATTTTCAGCCAATGTCTTCGCACGTTCGGGCTGCCCAGATTTAAGATAGTGATTGGCTAAAACAACAAAGTAGTCCAGGTTCTGCGGCTCGATCGACAGGGCCTTTTGCAGAGATGTTTCTGCCTGCGGTGACCGGTTCAGCATCAGCAAAACCTGGCCATGGTTGTAATGGACGCGGCCGTAGGCAGGCATTCCGACAGCAGCTTGTTGCAAGTATTTTTCAGCATCCACGTAGCGTTGCATCTCGGCAAGAAGCAAACCGAGCGAATATGCCGCCTCGTAAAGCTGTGGCTGTTGTTCGACCACTTCGCGTAACAGCTTCTCGGCTTCAAGATTATTGCCCTGCCGGTTGTTAAGCATGGCCAGGTTGACCTTGGCAGGATAGAACTGATCATCAATGACAATCGCGCGCTGGTAAGCCTCAAAAGCCCGGGCATCATCGCCCAGATTGGCTGCGAGGTTGCCAAGATTGTAGCGTTGCGGTGCGAGGTCGGCATTGTAGAGCATCGCTTCTTGATATTCCTGTAGTCCTCTCTGAAAAGTTTCTCGATCGTCTTTGCGCAAACGCTCTTTCGGCAATGTGCTGAGCATCACCGCCGCTTCCATGCGTACCGCCTTGACCGGGTCGTACAGCTTCGGTGCGATTCGCTTCAGCCTGGTTTCGGCGTCGAAAAACTCGAGGCTGCGTATCGCCGTATAGCGGATCATTGCATCAGAATCCTCGAGGGCTTTAGCCAAGGCAGCATGACTGGCCTCAGAAGGGTAAGATTGCAGCAATTGCAGTGCCGTGGCTCTGACGATAGTCGGCAGGAGAGCGTCATCCGCCAAACGGATCAATTCAGTCTCCGCACCGGGTTTTCGGTCACGGCCAGCATCGATGACTTCTCCATAATGCGGCTTGCGGCTTGCACCATACCACTTGTTGAAATGATCAACGTTCCAGGAGAGCGGCTTGTCGGCATGGCAACCATTGGCTGAGCAGGCGTTCGGAGTGTCCAGCCTGGCACTCAAGTCAGGTCGTGGAATACGCAGGCTGTGGTCAGGCCGATAGTCGATGCCCATGTAGTAGCGGCCGGGCATATGGCACTTGACGCAAAGATGGCCTTCGCTTGGTTGGCCGTTATGCACCCGCTTGTGGAAGTGGTGTGCTTTGCTGTCATAGACCTCCGCACGGTGACACTGGGTGCAGAGTTCGTTCTTCTCCTTGTGACGCTTGAGGCTGTGGACATCATGACAGTCGCTGCAACGCACACCGTGTTGGTACATCTTGCTCTGCACGAAGGATCCGTAGACATACACCTCTTCCAGGATCTGGCCGTCAGGGTAATAGAGTCCCTCGTCCAGCAAGCTCGGCACCATCAGGTCGAGCAGTTCGCCTTCGACATGCCGGTTGTCGCCAAGCTGGAAACGCCGGGAGTGACAGGGCGCACAAAGCTTGATCTGTTCACCGGTATCGAGTTGACCACTGCGCACAACCAGTGCGTAGTCCTCTGCCTCAGGTCTCGCCAGGGGCGGCTTGTCAGCCCATTCGAGGTGTTTCGAGCCGGGGCCGTGACACGCTTCGCAGCCGACATCGATCTCGAACCAGCTCGTCTGATAAGCACCTGAGTCCGGATCGTAGCCTTTGGCCAGGCGGGTCGAGTGGCATTCGGCGCACATGGTATTCCAGGTCTGCCCGCCCCTCGTCCAGTGCAGCCAGTCGTCCGGACCGTCCACCTCGTAGGGCGGCAATCGGTACCATTGTTTCTTCTCGACATCCCAGGCGATGTTCAGACATTGCAAACGACCATCGGAAAACGGCACCAGGTATTGCTGTAAAGGATAGGCGCCGAAGGTGTGGGTGATCTCGAATGCGCCGGGTTGACCATCTGGCCCCTCGGTCTCAACCATGAACTTGTCATCCAGGCGATAGAACCGGGAGGCGACATTGTTGTATGGGTCGGTATAGTTGACGTCGCTGAAGTCACCGAGGACGGTGCTGTCGCTGGCCACATCCATAGCCAGGTCGTGATGGGAGCCGCGCCACTTGTTGAATGCGCTCTCGTGGCATTTCTTGCATTTCTCGCTGCCGACGAACTCTGCCGGCCCTGCAACAGGCAGCGGTTCCGCCGTCTGCGCTTTGAGTAGATAGAGGGCTGGAGACAGGAGAATGACGACTGCCGCGGCCAGAGCCACTCTTTCCCAGCGTGTTATGTCAGAAGATGGACTTTTCATCTCAAAGTTTGGTGGCCTGGTCGGGCTCGAAGCGCTCCCGCCTCTGTGGACTGGAGGTGTCGACCTTAACGATGCCGTTTTCAATGCGCACCGGGTAATAATCGAGAGGCCGTGGCGCCGGTGCCGTCAACACTTCACCATCCAGGCTGAACGTTGAGCCGTGACAAGGACAGACAAACTGGTTCTTCTCTTCGTCCCAGGGGACCGAGCAACCGAGATGGGTACAGGTCCTCGACAGGGCCAAAAAACTGCCGTCCGCCAGGCAGGCCAGATAAAGCTGGCCCTGTGGGATCGCGGTCACCGTCGCCGGCGTGAACAGTTCAACCGGTCCCGCGGTGACGATGCTCTCGGTTTTGACCGGCTTGTTCCGCTCTTTGCGCGAGCTGAGGAACGATATGCCCAGCCAACCGAACTCGGCCACAGCGGCAAGACCGAACAACGCCCATAGCCGGTTCAGAAACTGGCGGCGGTTCGGTGCCATTGTCGTTGTCTTGGCAGGGTTCTCTTGCATCATCTCAACCTGACGTACCCGTTTCTGTCCATGGCCAGACCAGGTGCATCTCCGCGCCCCGGAACCAGACGCCGATCACGGTACAGACCGTCAGTACCGCCAGCAGCAGAAGAAGACCGGCCATGACAGCTTCTGCTCGAGTATACTCGAGTTTCCTGACCAGCAGAACGTAAAGACCGGCCAGTAATAAGGCAACTAGAATCGTCGGCGCCAGTCCACGGGTCATGATTGTGTCTGCAATCGTCGCAGTTTCTGCGTGCAGCAGGACGTTGTCCAGCAGAATGACTGCCAGAGTCGCCACGCTCCCGGCAACAACCGTCCAGATTGCTAGCTTTCTGCCACGCTCCGAACCGAACCATATACCGGGAGGTAATGAGCTCTCTCGCCAAAACGGAACACAGATCAAGGCGAAAGCCCCGAGAAGCGGCCAGACAAAAATTGCGAACACCGGGTGAAGATGGATCAGCAGTTCCTGGAAACCGAGAAAATACCAGGGTGCCTTGGCCGGGTTGGCGCTCATTCCCGGGTTGGCCTGTTCCAGTAAAGGTGCGTCCCAGGCGATCGCGAGGACCAGGACAAAGGCAACCAGCACCAAGCCGACGGCAGCTTCCCGCATCACCAGGTTCGGCACGGTCGGGACCCGGTCGGTTTGTGCAGATTTCGGTCCAACCTGAACCAGCCCCCCGGCGCGGCGCACCAGCCAGAAATGCCAGAGCAATAAAATAAACAAGGTTCCCGGAATCAAGGCCACGTGCAGAACGAAGAAATTCGCCAGAGTGGCCGGACCGATCTCGGCGCCACCTCGGAACAATTCGAGGAGCCATGGGCCAAGCAACGGGATATAGCCAAGCATGCTGGTGCAGATGGTCACCGCCCAGTAAGCGAGCTGGTCCCAGGGCAACAGGTAGCCGGTAAAGTTGGATGACAGCAGCAGGAAGAGCAGGACCAGGCCGATCACCCAGTTGAGGCGCCTGCCCGGCCCGAACGCGCCGGTCAAGACGACGCGCAGCAGGTGCAGAACGGCGACCACGACCAGCAGGTTGGCGCTCCAGTGGTGGATGTTGCGCACCCAGAGTCCGAAGGGGACTTCCCGGGTCAGGATCAAAATCGAGGAATACGCATCAGCCGTTGTAGGTTGATAAACCAGAACAAGCAAGAGGCCGGTCAGGAACAGGAGGGCAACAAGCATCACCGCCATGCCGCCGAGCCCCCAACTCAAGGTGAACCTGAGTGTTTCTGCGGGGACGGTTGGTGGATGAATGTGGAGAATCAGGTCGGTTATGGATCGCCTGGATTTCTGCATGAGAGAGATCGTTCCCGCAAATGGCATTCAGTAGCTCATTTTGACGAGCAACTTAACATAAAGACAAAGGGAAATAAATGGTGAGTCTTTCCATAACGATAGGAAACTCCTGTAAAAACCATCTTGATTAACTGCAAAGCGGCCACCCGGAGTCAAGCCAGGGGGCCGCTTTACAGACAAGCAATGCATTACGCAGACAGGTCAACTTCACCTCACGGCTTGGCAAAAATTTCCGTGAGCGTTTTCCCAGCCGAACCCGACGGTGGCTTGATGCCGAGATAGGCCGCCAGGGTCGCCGCCACGTCGACCGTTTCAACCTGTCGTCTGACCTGTTGGGCCGGGATATTCATGCCGGCGAACACGATCGGCACGTAGGTGTCGTACCGCCAGGGCGATCCATGTGTTGCCGAGACATGCAACCCGTCGAAATCGGCAATGAACCAATGCGGCTTGAAAACAATGTAGATATCTCCCGACCGGTTCGGGTTGAAGTTTTTGAGAATTGCCCGGTTGATCGCTGTGTCAGGCAGGCTTGCCTCACGCAGATCACTGCTGGCGACTGCCTGGGCCACCCCTTCGAACTTGAGCAATTCTGCCGCCACGGCCCGTTCGACGTCATGAGGATCGAGCTTGTACTGCCGGATGACCTCCTGGTTGAGGTAGAGATAGGGCTGGTTAAAACTTGAAATCAACTCCTTATCGATACCGAACTTCTTTTTCAGAGCGGCAAAACCGGCCTGCTTATCCCATTCGTCGGGGGTCACGTAATCGGCATTAATACCCTGCTCATTGAGGTACCCGGGCACCTCCGGGGTGCCATGATCGGCTGACAGCACGATCAGGGTGTTATCCAGTCCGACCTGCTGGTCGATAAACTTAAACAGGTCGGCCAGGGTGCGGTCGAGGCGCAGGAGATTGTCTTCGGCTTCAAGGCTTGAAGGGCCGAATATGTGGGCAATGTAATCGGTCGATGAAAAACTCACCCCGAGAAAATCGGGTACATCGTCCTGACCGAGCTGCTCATTGGCAATCAGTTTTTTGGCAAAATCAAGGACCAGTTCATCACCTGCGGGGCTGACCGTCAAAAGAGTGGTAAAATATTTCCCGTCAGAATCGCCAAAAGAGTGCGGGAAGATTCGCCCGAAGCCGGCCAGGTCGGTTTCCCAGGACTTATCATCGGCATCGGCGAAAAGGTAGGTGTTTTTTTCATGCAGCAAATCCCACGATATCCCGGAATAGGCCGCGACCGGCTTTTTTGCATTCCAGTCATCGACCCACTGCGGGTAAGCATCGTAATAATAATTGCTGGTGACGAATTCGCCGCTGGCCTTTGAGAACCAGAAGGCTTTCCCGGCGTGTCCTGCCATCGATACGGCGCCCCGGT
>JBFLJZ010000359.1:0-6470 GCA_040882925.1 Desulfuromonadales bacterium | reverse complement strand
TTCCGGGACATAGCCGAAGCCTTCACGGCGCGCCACATCCATCAGGGTTTCGTTCCCTGAAACAATCGTTGTTCTGATTTCGCCGAAGACTGCCGGGACGAGAGGGTTCTGCACAACAGGGGCTGCAGCGCAGAAACTTGCAGAGAACGCAGAAACAAAGAAAACTATGGTCCCTATCACAAGATGCATTGTTTTGTCATGAGATCATAATGACGGTAACTTGAGAACAACGACGGCGCTGGCCTCTGCTGTTGATTTTAACATGCACGGAACCGTCGACAACCGCGTTGCAGTTCAAGAGCCCGGGATTGTCTTCTGTCTTCACCCTGCTATGCGCGCCCTTCAGGCTTGTTCGGGCTGTACACGCGACCGCGTTTTGATAAATTCGCCAGGCCAGAAGCAAAAGCCCTCCGCTCGCTCCTTCTGCCGCTGACAGCACTCGCTACGCTTCGAATCTCCTTTGGATTGAAGAATAAAAAGCCTCTGCCTATAAATTGGCAGAGGCTTTTCATTTTGGCGTCCCCAGGGGGATTCGAACCCCCGTCGCCGGCGTGAAAGGCCGGTGTCCTGGGCCAGGCTAGACGATAGGGACTCGATATCTTTGAGTACCTAGCAGGAAAGGTCCCGCAATGTACGCCGTATGTAAATGGTGTGCCGCGTAGGGATCGAACCTACGACCATCTGATTAAAAGTCAGATGCTCTACCAACTGAGCTAGCGGCACGCAGAAGGCGTCTTATAAACTGACCCGGTCTTGCTTGTCAACCCTTTTTTACCGGGATTCCTTCCCCCGCGATTTAGCCGGCCTGCAGCTTCTGCTTGGCTTTGCCGGCCTCGTCGGATAGCGGGAAGCGTTCGACCACCCGTTGCAGCAACAGCCTGGCGGTCGCCTTGTCACCAGAGGACTCGAAGGCCAGAGCTTGCTTAAGCATGGCCGAGGCGACCTTCGGGTGGTCACCGTATTTCTGGATGATCTCCTCAAACTGCAGGATCGCCTGTTCGTAGTTCTTTTCCGCGTAGTAGGTTTCGCCGATCCAGTAGGCGGCATTGACGGCCAGGTCATGATCCGGATAACGCTTGAGGAACGTCTCCATCAGCTCGCGCCCGGCAGAGAAATCCTGGGTTTCACGGATCATTTTCAGGGCCCGGTCGTAAAGTTCGGGGGCGCTTTCTCCGCTCGGGGTCAGGACCGTTGGGGCCACCGGGGCCGCCGGCTGAGTCACCTGCGGTGTCGGCAGAGGTTCTGCCGTTGCCGGCAAGGCAGCCCCGCCACCGGCTTCGAGTTTTGCCAGGCGCTGTTCGTGATCGGCGACCTGCAGGCTCAACTCGTCGCGCAACAGGGACAGGTCCTGGCGAAGCTCATCGTTGCTCCGCTCCTGGTCACCCGTTCGACCCTGGATCGACTGCAGGTCTACCCGCACGCCGTCGAGCTCGGCCTGGAAATCAGCCTGGTTGGCAGCCAGCGTTTCGACGTGGGCGCGGACGCCGCCCGCGGTGTCGTCCTGCAGTTCTTTAACCGCCCGTTCAGCTTCGCCGAGCCGGCGCTTCAGTTCCAGGAGATCGCGCTGCATCTGCAGATCCTGCTGCGTCACGACGCAGCTGCTCAGCAACAGACCGGCAATCAAGATAGCCAGGCAACGAACTTGCACCATCGACATGCTCCCGACCGACGCGCTAGGCGTCGTTACGAATTTAGTGAACGGCCTTGAATTCGGCGCGACGGTTCTTCGCCCAGGCCGCTTCATTGGAACCCATGGCGGCTGGCTTCTCTTCGCCGTAGGAGATGACGGAGAGCTGTCTGGTGCTGATGCCGAGGGAAACCAGGTAGTTTTTGGCAGCCAGGGCACGGCTTTCGCCGAGAGCCAGGTTGTACTCATCCGAACCGCGTTCGTCGCAGTGGCCTTCGATGACAACCTGGGTGCCGCTGTTGGCCTTCAGGTACTCGGCGTTTTCTGCAAGGGTTTTTCGGGCATCGGCAGAAAGGGTGAACTGATCAAACTCAAAGTAAATATTTTTCATGGCAGCCAGATCTACGTGGCTCGGCACCGGTTCGCTCCTCATGGTGTCTTGACCAGCATCAGCAGCGCCCTTGGCATCAGCCTGCTGGCTCATGTCGGCCTGGTCGACCATACCCTCCTGCATGCCCTCCTGCGTGGCGGGCGGGGTCGTGGCACAGCCGACGATGCCGCTAACGAGAAACAAAACGACCAGTGCTACCTTGAAAATCTGCATTGTTTTCATTTTACACTCCTTGACAGTCAGGGTTCATAGCATCTCATGCAAAACGACCAGAGAAGCCGGTTGGATCATAAGGGAAATCGCATTATAGCCATATGACTTAGAAATAACAACCGCCTGTTACCAGCGCGGCGACCAGGCCGGATGACGGCAGTCACTTTGCAGGCTTGTCAACCTGCGCGACCCTGTGCCGTCGGCGCGCATGACGTAGATCGCCCGGTTGCCATCCTTGTCCCAGGAATAGACGATAAAGCGACCGTCCGGACTCCAGCGCGGGTGTTCGCTGTTGCCGGGGCCAAAGGTCAGGCGGCGTTCATCGGTGCCGTCGGTCTTGATGGTGTAGATATCAAAGCGGCCGTTTTCCTGGCGGGTGAAGGCGATGCGGTCCACTTTCGGGTTCCAGGCCGGTGTCGCGTTGTATTTGCCGCGTGAGGTCAGGCGGACCGTCTTGCCGGTGAAAACATCGGTGACAAAAATATGCGGGTTGCCCTGTCGGTTCGAGACAAAGGCAATGCTGCCGCCGTCGGGGCTCCAGCTCGGGTCACTGTCAATCCCCCAGTTGTCGGTAATCCGCTTGCGAACCCGGCCGCTGGTGCTGATCAGGTAGATTTCCGGGTTGCCGTCCTTGGAGAGGGTCAGGGCGACTTCCTGTCCGTTCGGGGACATCCGTCCGGCAATGTTGAGTCCCGGCTTGTAAGAGAGCTTGGCCTCTTTGCCGGTATAGATCTCTTTCCGGTAGAGGTCGGGGTTGTTGGCCCGGTAGGAGGTGAACAGAATTTCTTTGCCGCGTGGCGAAAAATCGGGGTTCAGCACAATCGAGCGGTGGTTGGTGAGGCGCAACGGGCGCTGGCCGTCAACGTCCATCAGCCAGAGCTCCTTGTCGCCGGTCTGGTTCGAAATATAGGCGATGCGTGAACTGAACGGGCCTTCCTCGCCAGTCAGTGCCTTGAGGACCAGGTCGGCAAAAGCGTGGGCCATGCGCCGGACATCTTTCGGCTGGCCGACGTAGCGGCGACCGGTCAGCAGACGCCGGTTGACGACATCAAACAGCCGGCCCTCGACCACCAGTTTATCGCCATTCAGGTGATAGGTGCCCTTGATCAGCGCTTCGGCCCCGAGCAGCCGCCACTGGGGAAAATTCACCTGGGTGCTGAACAGGCCGATACGGTCGGCGTCATCGAGGAAAGACTGCGGGTCGACAAAACGAAACAGCCCGGAGAGGTCCAGGTCGGCGCCGAGAACCTCGTCGAATTGGTCGGCAATCCCGGCAGACCGGGTGCCCTCGTCAGGCAGAAGTTTTGTCAGCCCGAGGGGAATCGACTGCTCACCGGGCGAGGATATTTCTATCTCCGTCGCAGCCAGCACCGCGCAGGGCAGGGCCAGACAGAGCAAGACAGCGGTCAAGCAACGCAACAACATCTCTTATCTCCTTGTCGCAGTCATTTCTTTGAGGTTGAATATCACCACCAGCTCAAGGTCTTTCGGCAGCGGTTGTGGCAGTTGCTGCGATTTGATAATGGCTTTTTTCAATGAATCGTCGAACTGCTGGTTCCCTGACGGGTTTTCAATACGAAAGCTTTTGAGCCGACCGTCAGCCGCATAGACCAGCTTGGTCTTTGCCTCGATATTGGCGATCCGCGACTGGTCGAGCAGGTAAGGCGAAAGGGCCCAGTTCTGCTGAATAAAGGCCTGGACGAAAGCCAGTGCGCTGACCCCCACCTCGTCTCCCGTGCCATCCGGCATACCAACCGGCACATCGGTTGATACGGTCGCCGTAGCCGCGGCCGAGTCACGCAACTTGGCCAGCTTGTCCTTCAGGGCGTCGCGTTCCGCTTCCCGGGCCTGGCGCTCGCGAATTTCGTCAATCGCGCTCTGCAGCTGCTGTTGCTGGCGTTGGTCCGGTTGCGGCACAGGTTTCGGCCGGGCTGCCGGGGCCGGCTTCGGCCGGGCGGTCGGGGCCGGTTTGACCAGGGGCTTGATCTCCGGTTTGGCCTGCTTCTTCGGCGCGGACGGGGTAATTGATGCACGCTTTACCGGCGCCGCCTGGCGTTTCTTGGCCGGCCGCGGATCCGGCCTCCCGGCCTGCGGGTTGAGCACCGGCTTGTGGATCAGGTCGACGTAATAGACCGGCGGTTCCGGGCGGGTGCTGCTGCCGAACCAGTCGCCGGCGAATCCGGCCCAGATCAGGCCGTGGACGACCAGCGAGGCCAACAGCAGGCGCCCGAACTTCGGGTCCTTGTGAAAGTCACTGCTCTGGCGCATGGAAACGACTGACATCGGGCTGCTCGCTTACTTTTCCGGCTCCTGGGCGACCATGCCGAGCTTGGCGACGCCGGCCCGCTTGATTGCCGCCATCACCTGGACCACCTTGCCGTAGGCAACGGCCTTGTCAGCCTCGAGATAGACCGCCTTCTCTTCGCGTTCGCTCAAGACCTGCTGCAGGACCGGGATCAGCTTGGCGGCATTCTCGACGACATTGTTACCAACCATGATCTTGCCCTTGCGGTTGACGGTAATCACCAGCGGTTCCTTGGCGGCGGCCAGGTTCGGTGCATTTTCCACTTCCGGCAGGGCCACATCGACACCCTTCTCCATCATCGGTGCGGTGATCATGAAAATGATCAGCAGAACCAGCATGACATCGACAAAGGGCGTTACGTTGATCTGCGCCAGGACCGTGCGGCGGCGGGAGGTGTGCTGACCAACTTCCATCTCAGTTCCCCCGACTCATGCGTTGGACGATATTCAGCATTTCCTGGCTGAAGTTATCCATTTCGCCGGTCAGCACATTGATCTTGTTGACGAAATGATTGTAACCAATGACCGCCGGGATTGCCGCCACCAGGCCGATTGCCGTGGCGACCAGCGCCTCGGAGATGCCCGGAGCAACCACGGCGAGGGATGCGCTGCCGCTGGTGCCGATGCCGTGGAAGGCGTCCATGATCCCCCAGACGGTACCGAACAGGCCGATAAACGGTGCCGCAGAGCCCGTGGTGGCTAGAAACGACAGGTATTTTTCCAGGCGCTGACTTTCCGACGTCGTCGAACGCCGTAAAACCCGTGCGACCCGCTCCTGTTCGCCGAGGTCGGCCACGAGGTTGTCGTCGACCTGGCCGTCTGTCTGTCTCCGGCTCTGGGCCAGCTCGCTGTAGACTTCACGAAACAGGACCGTCAATGGCGAATGGCGAAAATCCTCGAGGCCTTTGCCGATCGCGTCGAAACGTTTTTTCGACCAGAAGAAATCCAGAAAACGGTCCGAGTCCCGGATCGCGCGGTGGATGATCATCTGCTTGTAGAAGATAATGGCCCAGGAGACCACGGAAAAATAGACCAGAATCAACAGGACCAGCTTGACCACCGGTCCGGCATTGTATACCAGTTCCACAAGAAATCTCCTTTGTTCAACAGCGTTTCACCTGATTATCAGGCAGCCTGAAAGGCAAGTCAACGGGCAAGCCCGCAAGGGCCGATGTGCATCAGAGCAGTGCCGCGAGTTCGCCGACGATATGCCGCGCGGTCAACGAGCCGGGGGACCGTAAAACCAGTCGCTGCAGGTCCGCCAATTCATCGAGATCGTCCCAGCCTGCCGTTTCGTGGTAACTCAGGCCGAGCTCCCGGCAGCGGCGGCGCGTCGCCTTGAGCACCGCCGGGGTGCTCCAGGGGATCTCGTCAAAAAGCGCCGTCGTCGGCTGGCGTAAACCGATGATCGCATAGCCGCCATCGCGGCAGGGCACGCTGACAACATCTCTTTGCTGCAAGTGGTCGATCGCCTCATTGACCAGCCACAGCGGCAGATCGGGACTGTCCGAGCCGGCCAGCAGCACCGGCCCGCCGCCGGCGGCAAAAAGTTCTTCTACGGCATTGCTCATGCGCGCACCGAGCTCCTCGCCTTGCTGGGCAAACAGCGGCAGTCCGGGAAAGCCGGCCTGGAACCAGCTGCGCTCTCCGGCGTAACAGATCGCTATTGTCGCAGCCGTGTTCAGCAACCGGTCAAGCGATTCCTGCAAAGCGGTTCTGTAGAGCCGGCAGGCCTGCTCCGGCGACAGCGGCGGCGACAGCCGCGTCTTGACCTGCCCCGGAATCGGCTGCTTGGCAAACAGTCCAATGACGGGACCGGAATGATCAAAAATGTGGCGGTTTGCGGAGTTGTCCACCTTGTCCACAGGGTTATCCACTTTTTTCAGACATCGGCCGCTCGACCATGGCATATGCGGAATGGTTGTGAATCGACTC
>JBFLJZ010000358.1:0-4517 GCA_040882925.1 Desulfuromonadales bacterium | reverse complement strand
GCTTTCATAGGCGGACTGATCAATTACGCCCTGCAGAACAACTCGATCCACAGTGAGTACGTGGTCAACTACACCAATGCGGCTTTTCTGGTCGACGAGAAGTTCGCCTTCAACGACGGCCTGTTCTCCGGCTATGATCGGGGGAACACCAGTTACGACAACAGCTCCTGGGCTTACCAAATGGGCAAGGACGGTCTTCCGATCCGCGACAACAGCCTGGAGCATCCGCAAAGTGTTTATCAATTGCTCAAGCGACAGTATGCCCGTTACACCGCGGAGAAGGTTTGCGAGATCACCGGGACCGCGATCCAGGATTATCTGAATGTTGCACGTACTTTCTGCAGCACCGGTCGAGTGGGCAAAGCCGCGACCATCATGTATGCCATGGGCACGACACAGCACACCGTCGGCACCCAGAACGTCCGCTCCTATTCCATCCTGCAGCTGCTGCTTGGCAACATCGGTATAGCCGGCGGCGGCATCAATGCCCTACGTGGCGAATCGAACGTTCAGGGATCAACCGACTACGCACTCCTCTTCGACAGTCTCCCCGGCTATCTCAAGTGCCCGACCTACGACAACCGGGACCTGGCGGCCTACAACGACAAGTGGACACCGAAGACGAAAGACCCTAAAAGTGCGAACTGGTGGAGCAACACTCCGAAGTACATAACCAGCCTGCTCAAAGCGTATTGGGGGGATGCCGCAACAGTAGAAAATGATTTCTGCTACGACTACCTGCCGAAGCGCAGCGGCAACTATTCGTTTCTCAAGCTCATGGAGCGATTGCAAGGCGGCGGCTTCGAAGGCCTGGTCCTGATGGGAACCAACCCGATTGTCGGTGGCCCTGATGTGCGCTCCATTGCCCTCGGTCTCGACAATCTCAATTGGATGGTCGCCGCCGATCTCTGGGAGACCGAAACCTCGGTTTTCTGGAAACGTCCGGGGGTCGACCCGGGCAAGATCGATACCGAGGTCTTCCTGCTGCCGGCGGCGTCTTCCGTGGAGAAATCAGGAAGTATTTCCAACTCCGGACGCTGGGCGCAATGGCGTTACAAGGCGGTCGATCCACCCGGTGATGCCGAAGGCGATGCGTTCATCGTTGACCAATGGGTCAAGCAACTGAAGAAGCTCTATGCCAAGGAGGGGGTTTTCCCGGATCCGATCGTTGACCTGGCTTGGGACTATGGTGACGGTCACGAGCCGGATATCGACATGGTTGCTCGCGAATGCAACGGCCAGTTTACCCGCGATATCGAAATAGACGGCAAAACGTTCAAACAGGGTCAGCAGGTTCCGAGTTTCGCCTCCCTGAAGGCGGACGGCTCAACGCTCTGCGGCAACTGGATTTATTGCGGCTCTTATCCGGAAGAGGGCAACATGATGCAGCGTCGCGGCACTGAGGATCCAGGCGGGATGGGAAGCTATCATGAGTGGGCCTGGTCCTGGCCGGTCAACCGGAGGATTGTCTATAACCGCGCCTCCGTCGACCTGAACGGCAGGCCCTGGAACCCGCAGAAGCCCGTCATCAGTTGGAATGCCATTACCCGGAAGTGGGACGGGGACGTGCCCGACGGAGCCTGGCCGCCCATGAGCGAAGACGGCAGCAGATCCCCCTTTATCATGAATGCAGAAGGGATAGCCCGCCTATTTGCCGCGGGCCTGGCTGACGGCCCCGTGCCCGAGCACTATGAGCCGATGGAGAGCCCGATGGCAAACCTGATGAGCAACCAGCAGAGCAACCCGGCGCTGGACCGGCCCGGCAGGGTCGACAAATCAGGCCTGTACTATATCGCTACCACCTGCCGGGTTTCCGAGCACTGGCAGTCTGGCACCATGACCCGTAACCTCCCCTGGCTGGTGGAACTGGTGCCCGACATGTTTGTCGAAATGAGCGAAGGGCTGGCCAAAGAGAAGGGCATCAACGACGGCGAGATGGTCACCATCATTTCCAAGCGCGGTTCGATCCAGGCCCGGGCCCTGGTGACGAGTCGTTTGAAGCCTTTCCGCGTGGGCGACAAGCTGGTGGAGCAGATCGCGTTGCCCTGGCATTTCGGATTCAATGGCCCGGCCAAGGGCGACAGCGCCAACGTTCTGACGGAGGCGATCGGTGACCCCAACACCCATATTCCGGAATACAAGGCATTTATGTGCAATATCAAGAAGGGAGGGCTAACGGCATGAGCAGCAACCGTGACTTTTCCCGAGACGGCACATTTCTGATCGACCTGACCAAGTGCACCGGCTGCCGTGCCTGCCAGGTGGCCTGCAAGCAGTGGAACCAGCTGCCTGCCGAACATACGGAATTCTTCAGCGGCGAGGGATACCAGAATCCGTCGGCCATGTCCGAGTATACTTATACGCGCATCAAGTTCCGCGATTACCAGAAGAACGGCCAGCACGAGTTCGCCTTTTACAAGGAGATGTGCATGCACTGCAACGAGCCGGCCTGCGCATCGGTCTGCCCGGTCGGCGCTTTCGAGAAAACCAAGGAAGGACCGGTCTTCTACAAAGACAACCGTTGCATCGGCTGCCGCTTCTGCATGATCGCTTGCCCCTTCGGTGTGCCCAAGTACGAGTGGAGCAAGGCTCTGCCATTAGTACGAAAGTGCACCGGCTGCCTCGAACGGGTTCGGGAGGGTCTCCATCCGGCATGCGCGACCACCTGCCCGACCGCGATTACCTACGGCCCGCGTGACGAAATGATTGAACTGGGCAAGAAGCGGCTGTTTAAGAATCCTGAACGTTATGTCCAAAAAGCCTACGGTTATACCGAGGCCGGCGGCACCAGCGTCATCTACCTGACCGCACTCCCCTTCGAGGAACTCGGCTTCAAGCAGGTGACCAAGCGGGCCTTGCCGGAATACACCTGGGAAGCGCTGCGCCTGGTGCCAGGGATATTCCTGACGGTCGGCGGCGGGCTTTCTGGCCTCGCCTGGATTACCCACCGCCGCGAGCGGCTGCGTGAGGAGCTTGAGAAAGAGCGGGCTGCGCTGGCTGCCGAAGAAGAGAAGGAGGGCCGGGAATGAGCGCTTTGAGCAACATTGTCAAGGAGATCAGAAGTTATCACTGGTTTGTCAAGGCCCTGATGGTGGTGATCATCGTCGGCGCGGTGGCGGCCATGTTGCGCTTTGTCTACGGCCTGGGGGCGACCACCAACCTCAACGACACCTACCCCTGGGGGCTGTGGATCTCCTTCGACGTGGTGACCGCCGTGCCGCTGGCCGCCGGGGCCTTCACTCTAGGGGCGATCGTTCACTGCTTCAACATCAAGAAGCTCGAGCCGCTGGTGCGTCCCTCGATCGTCACCGGTTTCCTCGGCTACTCGCTGGTGTCGGTCGGTCTGTTGCTGGATCTTGGCCAACCGCAGCGCGCCTGGCACGTGCTCTGGTACTGGAACCCGCACTCGCCCATGTTCGAGGTGTCGATGTGCATCATGCTTTACACCACCGTGCTCTTCCTCGAATTTCTGCCTCCGGTTGCGGAAAAGCTCGGCTGGCGCGTGTCGCTGCGCCTGCTGCGTTGGCTGGAGATGCCCCTGGCGATTGCCGCGGCCGCGATCTCGACTCTGCACCAGAGCTCGCTGGGCACCTTCTTTCTGATCGCCGTCGACAAGCTGCATAGTCTCTGGTACAACCCTTTGCTGCCGTTACTGTTCTGGGTCAGCGCCATCTGCTCCGGCATGTGCATCATCATCCTCGAAGCCACTGCGTGCCACAAGTGGATGGACGAACCCAACGAAGGCGAGCTGTTGCGAACCCTGTCGAAGATTCTTCCATGGACGCTCGGAGCCTACCTGGCCCTGCGCGTCTACAGCCTGGTGTTCCTGAGCCAGGGACCATTCTTCAACCGCCCGTGGCTCACCCTGTCGTTCTTCTTCGAGATCGGTGTTGGTTTCCTGCTGCCCTTTATTATGTTCTGCATGGAATCGGTTCGTGAACACGATGGCCGGCGAGGTCTTGCGGCTGGCCTCGTGGTCTTCGGACTGGTGCTCAACCGGTTCAACGTCTCGATGTTCGGTATGATGGACCCTCAGAACCCCTATTTCCCAACAGCTATCGAAAGCCTGGTCACCTTGTCGATCATCGCCGCACACATCCTGTTCTTCGTTTTGATCGCCAGGTATTTCCCAATCTTCGAACACCACCCGGAAACGGTCGACTACAGGATACCTCATCGCCCCGACAAAGCCGGCGGCATCACCGGGTCGTTGTCTGGGCGCGGTTGAAGCGCTCTTCGCATGGAGTTTACTAAGGGATGACACCATGAAGCAAAAGATCCAGCGTTTTGTAAAAGGAAAAATGTGCCAGACCGAGCGGTCCGTGGTGCAGGAAGTCCCCTTGCGTCTGACCGTCAACGGGCGTGAGTTGACCACCCTGGTCGCCTCGCCGCATCAGCTTAATTTCCTGGTGGCCGGCTTCCTGCGCAACCAGGGTTTTGTCGATACCATAGACGATTTTCTCAGTCTGGGTATCTGTGATGATTTCGGAGTGGCGTACGTAAACCTTGTCAAGGAG
>JBFLJZ010000357.1:0-2755 GCA_040882925.1 Desulfuromonadales bacterium | reverse complement strand
GCCGTATAGGCATTGACCGGCAGGGATTCAGCGTTGCTGCGCTGCAGGTAGAGGCCCTCGTCGTCAGTGATTGACCGGCCCTCTTGCAGAGCGACTTTGACCAGGTAAAGCAGGGTCTCCTGGTTGCTGAAAAGATTCTTGTAGCTCTTGCCGACAAATTGACGCGATGAGCACTTCATGAGGGCTTCTGCGGCAGGGTTGAACAACGTGATCACACCGTCATTGTTGAAGGCAATAACAGCACGGTCGATATTGTCCAGGATCATGCCGTAGAGATGTGAATTCGCACTGCCGTCGCTGGCACGTTTCGAGTTGGTATCAGGCTTGTCACTCTGCATTGGCAAAGAAATCCTCTAATTGGCGGCTCATTTCATCGACGGTCCTGGTCTGGTTGATTGTGGCACGGAAGCCCGCGGCATTATCCATCCCACGGACATACCAGCAAAGGTGCTTGCGCATCTGGCCGAGGGTTTTCCGGGGGCCGAAAATCTCCAGACACAGGTTAAAATGCTCGCGCGCCGTATTCAACCTGTCTTCTGTGGTCGGCTCTTGTATCGCTCTGCCGGCCAGCAATTCGAGGGCCTGGCCGATAATCCACGGGTTTCCATAGCCGCCCCGACCGACCATGACTGCGTCACAACCGGTTTGTGCAAACATGGTTTTAATCCCGGCCGCATCAAACAGGTCGCCGCTGCCTATGACCGGGATCGTCAGGGCCTGCTTGAGCACCTTGATCTGTTGCCATTCGGCCTGGCCGCCAAACATCTGCGCCCGGGTTCTCGGGTGCAGGGTGACGGCATCAACGCCCTCCTCGGAGGCGATACGGGCGATCTCCGTGTAATTGATCGAATCATCGTCCCAGCCGGAGCGGATCTTGATCGTCAGCGGTTTGCCAGTCACTTGACGCACCGCCGCAATGATCTCGGCGACCTTGAGCGGTTCACGCAACAGCGCGCTGCCAGCCCCGGAACAAACCACCTTGCGGACCGGACAACCGAGATTCAGGTCAATCAACTCTGCGTAGTCCGCGACGTATTGAGCCGCTTTCGCCATGCGTCCCGCGTCGTCGCCGAACAGTTGTGCCGCCAGCGGGTGCTCTTCCTGACGCGATTGCAGCAGGATACGGGTCGCTTCGCCATTAAAGAACAGCCCGTTTGCGCTGATCATCTCGGTGAAGACCAGGGCCGCGCCGTGACGCTTCATGATCAATCGGTACGGCAGATCGGAAATACCCGCCATCGGGGCGGAAAATATGGGGTTTTCGAGTCTCAGTGTCGCAATTTGCATGGACTGTGATCAATGATTATTGCCTATTTTTTGTGCATTCTACCATCGTCGTATTGTAATGCAAATGAATTATGCGTCATGGATGCAAAAAGAAATCGCATACTGTATACGAAATTCGGCTTGACAGTTGGGGGTTAGCTTGTTAGAACGTTATTTGGAAAATGATAAAGGGTAAAGAATCACAAAGATGTTCCCTTTGTCTGCTCTAATTATTTTCCCGCCACCTTTATACGGTCATCTGGTACGGGTCTTACGCACCGGGGTCTGGCTGTTGGCGGGATGATTTGTCATTGACGGTTTGTTCTGTAAACAAGGGACAGTATCACTCTGGCAGGCTGTCTGCCTGCCACCATTTCATTCCAAAGGAGAGAGAGTATGTCGACACTGAAAGAAGTCCTGCGCAAGAAGATTGACGAGCATCGTCCCCGCACTACCCGCCTGGTCAAGGAATGTGGTGATGTCAAACTGGGCGATGTCACTATCGCTCAAGCGATCGGCGGCGCCCGCGGCGTCAAGTGCCTGGTCACCGATATCTCCTACCTGGATCCTTTTGAGGGCATCCGTTTCCGCGGCAAGACCATCCCCGAAACATTCGAAGCCCTGCCGAAAGTGCCCGGTAGCGACTACCCTTACGTTGAAGGCTTCTGGTACATGCTGCTGACCGGCGATGTACCGACCATGGAGCAGACCCTGGAAGTCGTCGAAGACTGGAAGAAGAAATCAGATATTCCTCAGTACGTCCTTGACGTGCTCCACGCCCTGCCGGCAGACAGCCATCCGATGGCCATGTTCTCCTCCGGGATCCTCGCCATGCAGCGTGACTCGGTGTTCGCTTCGAACTACGCCGCCGGCAAGTTCAACAAGATGACCTGCTGGGAAGACATGTACGAAGATTGTAACAACCTGATGGCCAAGCTTGGCCCTCTCGGCGCTTACATCTACAACATGAAGTATCGCAACAACGAGCAGATCGCTGCCGATCCGAGCCTCGATATGGGCGGCAACTTCGCGCACATGATCGGCCAGGTCGACGAGTACAAGGATGTCTCCCGTATGTACTTCATCCTCCACTCCGACCACGAGTCCGGCAACGTTTCTGCTCACACGACTCACCTGGTCGCTTCGGCCCTGTCCGACGCTTACTATGCTTACAGCGCCGGTATCAACGGTCTGGCCGGCCCGCTGCACGGCCTTGCCAACGAGGAAGTCCTGCGCTGGACCCAGAACTTCATGGAGAAGCTCGGTGGCCAGGTCCCAACCGAAGAAGGTCTCAAGCAGGCCCTCTGGGACACTCTCAACAGCGGTCAGGTTATTCCCGGTTACGGCCACGCCGTTCTGCGCAAGACCGACCCGCGCTACACCTCACAGCGTGAGTTCTGCCTGAAGACTCCGGGGCTCGCCGAGTACCCGCTGTTCCAGCTGATCAAGATGATCTTCGAAGTGGCTCCCGGCGTGCTTACCGAGCATG
>JBFLJZ010000356.1:0-6468 GCA_040882925.1 Desulfuromonadales bacterium | reverse complement strand
GTCTCAGACAGTTCGTTCCACTGATCGTCTTTCATCCATTCGCCTCCGGCTGCGGCACACGGGACGAATAGCAGAAAAACCGCAACCTGGAAAAATCAGAGAGACAAAACGATTGAGATTTTAAGTTCCATGCCCGCCGGTTACAAGATGCCTCATCAGCTCGATCCTGCCACCCCATATCGACAGCAATACCGCGAGGCCCCCTGTAACGGGACGGCTCGTCTCCTCATGATTTTGCCAAAAGCCAGACACCCTTCGCGCAGTTCATAGCCCTCCGCAAGGAGAAAGGCGTTTTTTGCATACTTTTTGTCGCCGCGTGGACAAAAAGTATGGCGTCTGGCAGTACGCGAACTGCCGGGTTTTTCAGTTCTTGAAAAAATCCGGATTGTATCGTTAAATGCCGGTTCAAGTATTTTTCCGCATCTATCTGCACTGCAGAGGACCAATTTGTTGCTCAACAATGCCCATTTCCGCAAAGTCAAGAAGCTGACCGGCCAGGCCGTCGGCGATTTTAACCTGATTGAACAGGGTGACCGGATCGCCGTCGCCGTGTCCGGGGGCAAGGACTCCTACGCCCTGCTGCACATCCTGCATCAACTGCGGCGCCGCGCGCCAATCGACTATGAGCTGATCGCCGTCAATGTCGATGCCGGCTTCCCCGGTTATCGCAAAGATGTCCTGGAGAATTATCTGCGCGACTGCGGCTTTCAGGTGCACATGGAAACCACCGACTGCTCCCATATTATCGAAGAAAACCTGCGACCCGGTTCATCCTACTGCGCCTTCTGCGCCCGCTTGCGGCGTGGCGTCCTGTACACCGTCGCCGATCGCCTCGGCTGCAACAAGATTGCCCTTGGCCATCATCTCGACGATTTTATCGAGACATTGCTGTTGAACCAGTTTTACATCGGCACCCTGGCTGCGATGAGTCCCAGGCTGCTGGCGGACAATCAGCGTCACACGGTGATTCGTCCCCTGGTCTACGTTGAAGAGGCGGATATCATCAAATTTGCCCGCCAGAACGATTTCCCGATTATCGATTGCGGTTGTCCGGTCATGGGCCAGACAGACCAGAAGCGACAGAGGATGAAGCGCCTGCTGGCGGAACTGCACAAGGAAAATCGATATCTGAAGCGCAGTATGATCCGTGCACTGGCCAACGTCCGCCCACGTCATCTGCTCGACCGGGATATGATGAGGCTGGTGCAGATCGATGAACAGGAAGACTGATGTCGGCATCAAATGACAGGGACCCGCACTTGCCCGGATCGGCGGACCGTTTGCAGTGAAGCTGACCCGTGAGGGACACAAGCTCATTTTGCCGAAAAGGCCTCGTTCGTGAAGCACATGGACGGGCTGACTGACAGCATTGAACAGCAAGGCGACATGTTTGGCGCCGAGCGTCTAAATAACACTATTTGCAGCTTCGATGGCAGCCGTATGCTAATCTCGGACAGTCTGTTTGTCGAAATCGATCAATTCCAGGCAGGACAGTCGTCGAACGACGACTGTCCGGAGCTCGTCATGAACTTTCACAAGCTATTTGTCGGGAAAGAGCAGCTTTGATGTTGTTGGGAGGCAAGCAAGCAGAGATCAAACAGGTTGCCGTGACGACGCGCAACCAGCAGTTCAAGCAGCTGTTATCCAGCATCCTCGGCGAATGGAAATTTTTTTCCGTTGAAGATCTGGCCGAGGCGAGCGTTGTTTTTGCCGAGTACGGTACAGACCTGCCCGAACTTGAGGCTGAAGTTGTCTGGCTGGCACCGCAACCACTATCGGCAGGCCGTTACCTGACCATACCGATCTCCCTGTCGCAACTCTACACTCTGCTGGAAACGGAATACTTCCCGACCCCGCGCCGTCATATCCGCATCGCTATTGAAGACCGGGTCAATGTCTGTCTGGATGGTGCCTGGCAAGACTGCCAGATGGTTTCCCTTGCCGAGCGCGGCGGGCGCTTCGTTTGCCACGATGAGCTCCAGCGCGGTACGGTTTTGCAGCTGGAGATGCAGGTAGCGGGGAAGTTACTGCAACTGCCGGCAGAGGTCCTCTACTCGATTCCCGCCGGTGATTCATCCTGCCGGTCCCTGCCCCACGTCGGTGTCCTGTTCAGGCCGACAGACGATCGGCTGATCACTATGCTCCGCCGCTTCATTGAAAAAACCTGCGTTGAATCAGCCTGCGCCAGGGAGGGGATCGCACTTGACGATCCGTGCCTGCGCCGTGTGGATTATATCGATGATCCTTGGCATGCAATCACCTGATGAGCGCAGCACGCTGACCGGTCTTAGCCTTTCCTCATGACTCTCATGGCTCATCTAGAGAATCCCCGGGACACTGCAGGATACGATTAAAAATTTCCCGGATGGTTTGGGTCGTTTCTGCGTATTGATCGAGGAATAATTTTTCCGGTTGTCCCAACGAGTCTTCATAGCCGAGATGCCGGGCCAGTTTAGCCAGGGAAGCCGGGTCGGACGTCAGTTCGTTGACCGACTGGTCATGGACCAGGCGCAGTTTGTTTTCGAGGCGGCGCAGAAATTTGTAGCCTGATGTCAGTTTTTCACAGTCATCTGCCGCAAGCAGGCCCTCTCCGAGCAACCCGGCAAGCGTGTCAAGAGTATTACGATAGCGCAGGGATGGTTTGTCCCGACCATGCAGGAGTTGCAGGTACTGGGCAACGAATTCAACATCCACCATGCCGCCACGGCCGGTTTTGATATTGCGGTGCCGGGCATCCTCCTTGCCGATTTCCTTTTCCATGCGCTGCCGCAGTCGATAGATCTCTTCAGCGAGGTTGTCAGGCAGGGGGCGTTCGTAGACGATCTCCGCGGTAAAGGTTTCAAAGCAGACGGCCAGTTCCGTCGAACCGGCAACCACCCTGGCCTTGATCAGTGCCTGGCGTTCCCAGGGTGCCGCGGAGCCCTCATGATACTGGCGATAAGCCGGCAGCGACGAGACCAGGGGCCCCTGGTTGCCGGAGGGGCGCAGCCGGGTGTCGATGTCATAGACATGTCCTTCCGGAGTCATCAGGGTCAGGATCGAAATAATTCTTTGCGCGAGGCGGACGAAGTACTGTTGGTTGGTCTGCTGCCTGAAACGATCTGGATCGGCCGCCGCGACCGGCCGGGTTTTGCCTTCACCCTCGTAGATAAAGATGATGTCGAGGTCGGAGTGGTAATTCAACTCCATGCCACCGAGTTTGCCGAGGCCGACGATTGCGAATGCCGCCTCATGGCTGGTGCCGCTTTCCTCTTCGCAATACGGCAGGCCGTAGCGTTCCGCCAGCTCTTCCCTGGCTAAAACCAGGGCTTGCTGCAGACAGGTATCGGCCACCAGAGACAGCTGCAGGGTGGTCTGCCCCTGCGGGGTAAGGCCGTGGAGATCGTTCAGGGCGATGCGCAAAAATTCTTCGTTGCGAAAGCGGCGCAGGGCGTTGAGCTGGTCTTCGTAGTGAGGGGCATTGGCGAGGTACCCGGTGATCTCAGCGGTGAGATCTTCCAGCGTCTTGACGTTCTGGGCATAGCTCCTGGAGACCAGCGAATCGAGAACTTCCGGGTGCTGGATGAAGTTGCGGGAGAGAAACTGGCTGGTGGCGAAAAGCGAGACCAGGACCCTGATGATCTCGGGGTTTTCGGCCAGCAGCGCATAGTAGGTGCCACGTGCCCTGCGGCACGCCTCGAGGAACTTCTCCATGTTCGCCAGGGCCATCGGCGGGTCGGGGCTGTGCATGACTTCCTGGAAGAGCAACGGCGCGATCCGGTCGAGCTGTCGGCGTGCGCGTTCCGTGAGATAGCCCCTGGTGCCCCCCCGACGCAGTACCAGCAGGCTCTCATACGCCTTTTCCGGCGGCCTAAAGCCTTTCTCCTCGAGAATATCCATACACAAATCCGGGTCGGCGCCGGAGTCGAAGAGGAAGGCAACTTCCGGAAGGACCTGGGATGGCAGTTCTTCATCACTGGTGTAGAAGAGGTCGCGGAATACGGCGGACACTATGCTGCGATGATCCTGCAGCGCCGCCATGAAGCCGTCGCTTTCGCTGAAGCCGCAGCGTCTGGCCAGGGCCCTGAGCTCCTGCGGGCGGGACGGCAGGTTGTGGGTCTGCTGTTCGTGGACAACCTGGATGCGATGTTCGGCCGTGCGCAGGAAGCGGTAGGCTGCGCTCAGGTTGTCCCTTTCCTCGGCAGTGATTACTCCCTCGTTACAGAGGACCTGCAGGGCTTTCAGCGAGTTGCGTTCGCGCAGGCGCGGGTTCTTCCCGGCGTTGATCAGCTGCAGGGCCTGGATGAAGAACTCGATTTCGCGGATGCCGCCCTGGCCCAGCTTGAGGTTCTGCTCACCCTCTTTGGCACGACTCAGGCTGCGGTCGATTTTCTGTTTCATCACCTTGATATCGTCAATCATGGCGTAATCAAGGTGTCGTCGGTAAATAAACGGATCCAGGCGTTCGAGCAGCTGCTCGCCAAGCGCTTGCGAACCGGCAACCGGACGGGCCTTGAGCATTGCCGAACGCTCCCAGCTCTGCCCCCAGCTTTCGTAATAGATCTCTGCCGCGGCCAGAGAATTAGCCATTTCGCCGCTGTTGCCCTCAGGGCGCAGGCGCAGGTCAACCCGAAACACGAAACCGTCTTCCGTGGCCTGGCCGATCGCGCGGGTGATCATTTCCGATAACTTGACAAAATACTGGTGCAGCGATACCCGGTTGTGTCTGCCGCGTGCCGGATCATCAATACCGCTGGTTTGCCCGCGATCGGAGCTGTAGAAATAGATCAGGTCGATATCGCTGGAAAAGTTCAGCTCGCAGCCGCCGAACTTACCCATGCCGAGAATGGTGAACTCGGCTTCACGGCTCGTTTCTCCCTCTTCGTCATCCAGAAGCGGCGCACCATACTCCTTTTGCAACTGGATGCTGCAGATCTCGAAGGCTCTCTGCAGGCTTGCCGCCGCCAGCGCCGAGAGTTCGGCCGTGATTTCCTCGAGGCCTGCCAGGCCGCAGAGGTCGCGGCTGCCGATACGCAACATCTCTTCTGCTTTGTAGGTGCGCAGGCCTTTCTTCATCTGGGCCGTGTCAGCGGCGTCGTCAATCAGCTGGCGCAGCTCATCGCACATCTGCTGTTCCGTTTTCGCATGGTTGATCTGCCCCTTGCGAAACAGGCCGGCAAAGAAACCCGCCCGGCGGCAGAGGATGCCGGTCAGGAAGGGTGAAGCGCCGAGAATAGTCAGCAGTTGAACAGTGCTTGTCTGATCGACGAGCACAACCGCCAGGTCGGATGTGTCCACCGTAGCGGTCAGGCGTTCGAGGTTGTTGAGCGTCAGGTCGGGATCCGCTGTAGCCAGCGCATGCCTGGCGATGTCAACGATCAACCGGCGGTCGGCGAAGGCTGCGTTGAGTAGGCAGAGGTTAACCGCGGTCTTTCTCGGCTCGGCGAATCCGGCTGCGGCGGCGATTTCGGCAAGCCTCTGTTCATCGCCGGCTGCGAGCTGCTCGAGCCAGGCCTGTTGCTCGGCAAAAGACATCGGCAGCGCTACCGGTTCCTGGCGACGAGCGCCGCGAGTTGTTCGGTGTAATTGTCCCGGGCGACACCGAATTCGGTAATGATGGCGTCCACCAGGCGGGCCGGGGTGACATCGAAGGCCGGGTTGAATACGGCGATCCCCTCCGGTGCCAGCCGCTGCTCGCCGAGGTGGGTGATTTCACGGCTGTCACGTTCCTCGATCGGAATCTGCGAGCCATCGGCAATCTGCAGGTCGATGGTCGAGGTCGGCGCGGCGACGTAGAAAGGGATGTTATGCTCTCTGGCGAGGACTGCGACCGTGTAGGTGCCGATCTTGTTAGCCACATCGCCGTTGGCGGCGACGCGATCGGCACCGACGATGACGGCGTCGATGGCGCCTTTTGCCATCAGGGAACCGGCCATGTTGTCGCAGATCAGAATGGTCGGAATCTGGTCCTCCTGCAGCTCCCAGGACGTCAGCCTGGAGCCCTGCAGGAACGGCCTGGTTTCGTCGGCCAGCACAGTGATCTGTTTGCCGGCAGCGACGGCGGCGCGGATCACGCCGAGAGCGGTGCCATAGCCGGCGGTGGCCAGCGCCCCGGCATTGCAGTGGGTGAGGATGCGTGCCTCCTCGGGCAGCAGTTCGGCGCCGTGCCTGCCCATGCTCATGTTGATGCGGATATCCTCATCATTGATGGCCATGGCTTCGTATTCGAGGCCGATTTTCAGGTTTTCCACCGGTTGGTCGGGGTTGGCGCGGATCAGGCTTTGCATGCGCTCGAGTGCCCAACAGAGGTTGACCGCGGTCGGCCGCGTTGCGGCGAGTAGGTCACAGACCTGCTTGAATTCGCTGACAAACACGTCGTAGTTGTCGGTCTGGATGTCCCGGGCACCGAAGTAAGCGCCGTATGCGGCGGTCACGCCGATTGCCGGCGCACCGCGGACCACCATGCTGCGGATCGCTTCGGCAACCGCC
>JBFLJZ010000355.1:0-5207 GCA_040882925.1 Desulfuromonadales bacterium | reverse complement strand
CGATACGACACAAACGTCCCCAGCAGAGATGTCTTCGGCACCGCAGGCTGGCAAGCCAGCCGTAGAAGACACGTCCGTCAAGGACGAAAAAACGCCGAGAAGACGCACCCGAAAGGCACCACGCAAGGTACAACCCGAACCGGAACGAAGCGCTTCGGATCACGTTCAACCTTCGTCAGCAAGCACTGAAGCAAGCGCAGCAGTTGAAAATAAACCCGATGCGTTGACAGAGAACGTGGCAAAAACGGCAGAAACCGCAAAACCCAAACGGCGCAGAACGCCCAGAGCGAAAGCGAAGCCGGTTGAGCCCTCAGAGGCACCAGTGTCACCTGTTGTGACAAGCAGACAAACGGCAGAGACGACGGCGCAACAGAATCCTGAGCCGAAGCAACCAAAGCCAAGACGTCGCAGACCCACGCGCAAGAAATCAGAGGAAGCAACGGTGACCGAGTAATTGACAGTTCACATGATCCGGGAAAGCGTTTAAAAAGATATTTGGCATCACTGTTGAAATGACCGATCGACCAGTTCAACCCTATTTTTGCACTGAACCTTTTCCGATATGTCGTCAAATCTAGCCATCAGGTTCTGTCATCAACCCAGTCTTTTCATTGAAACAAGATCCATTAGACGTATAGTTGACTGATTACAGCAGGTCATTTTTACAAAATCGACACATTTATCACGGGAGAAGTTGAATGCGGCATTTAACCATATTGACAGTTTTAACCGTCACCATGTTTGTATCAGGCACTTGGCAAAATGAATCTATTGGCGCCACAACTCATTCCGGTACAGCGAAGACGCATAATGAAAGCCAGGCAGATCCATCGATAGGCAAGGAGGTCTATGAGCGTGTCTGCGCTTCTTGCCATAATACCGGAGTTGCCGGTGCGATAAAACTGGATGACAAAGCCGCTTGGAAAAAACACATCCATCACGGCATCGATCATATGGTTGAATCCGTTATCGAAGGGAAAGGGGCCATGCCTGCGCGGGGCGGAAACCCGAACTTGACTGATGAAGAGATCGAGGCGGCGGTGAACTATATTGTTGAGCAAACGCAATAGCTGTCGATTTGATACAAGCGCTGAGAACCCTCAATCCTTTCTCTTGCCAACGACTCAAGAGAAAATGGCCACCCGATTAGATCCAGGTGGCCATTTTCGTGCAGATTAATATCCTCCTTAAAGGCCATGATCTACAACAGGCCGGCTTTTCTCGCCTAACTCTTTATTTCACAAAAAAACCCCACAGCCAGGAGGGGACTGTGGGGCACGGGTTTGGTTAGGAGGTAAAACATGAAGAAGCTTTACTCTGTTGTTATAGCTTACTTATTTAGTCAGATTTAACAAGAAAAAAGCCGGAAAAATTTCAGGGATTTTTCTTCCCCGGCTGCCGCAGGAAAATTACCAGCGCCCCCTCGCCTCCATATCGACGAGGCGCCACGCCCCACTCGACAACTTGCTCATTGTTGTCGCGGAGGCATTTCTCGATTGCACTGCGGAGAACCGGGCCGCTCGCCGAGTGCAGCCCTCTGCCGGTAATCAGGAGGACGGTGCCGAAGCCGCGGTAGATCGCATTCTGCAAAAAGAACAGGACCTTGGCCTTGGCCTCGTCAACGCTGAGGCCATGCAGATCGAGCTCGTCTTCGGGGATCAGCTGGCCGCGCTCTACCTGTTTCATGCGTCGGGGGACAGCACGTTTTTCCTGCACGTCGTCATAGTCTTCATCCTTGAAGACTTTTTCCATCTGCGTGACGGCATTGAGAAAAACCGCGGTGTCGCTTTCATCGCGGCCAGAACCGGGGGCGGTGGCTGGATCTTCATTCATTTCGTCATTGGCTATGCTCTCATGATCATCACTCTTGAACTGCTTGACACCGAGGAATGCCATCTCTTCGGCGAAAGACCCTGATTCTTTGTCACTCTCCGCCTGCATCTGCACCGCATCTCGCTGTCCGGATCTGTTGCAGGAAGATTCACCGCTGTGCTCTTCAAACGCAGACAACCCCTTCAGGCTTTTGAAGGGGTTGTTGGTGAAGTCTTTCGGTGAGGATTTCGCTGGTTTGTTTTTCTTCTTCGTCATGACTACCTTCTGACAATTTTACGCCGGCCCTGCATCGCCTTGGTGTGTTTGCGGATCAGTGCCCCCTGCTTTTCCAGTTGGAACTGGTACCAGACATCACCGTAGTCCTGCATCTTCATCTTTCTGCCTTCCTTGAGGGCTTCCAGGTTGGCCGCCATCAACTCGTTGCTGCCGACCTTTTTCAAACCCTTCTCCATGACGGCAACAGCCTTGTTGCGATCACCGATCTTCTCCAGGCAAAAAGCGTACAGACTCCAGAGCAAAGGCTCCTTGCGGGTCACGGCGACGGCCTTGTCAAAGGTGGCGATCATCTTCTTCGGTTGATTGCGTTTCATGTGGATGATGGCCAGCATCGCCATGGCGACCCAATGCCGGACAAAGCCGATCTTGAGGTAATCATAGGCCTTGCCGAAGTCGCGGCGCAGGTAGTAGACCATGCCGATTTGCGCGTTCATCTGCTTTTTGATGTAGAACTGCCAGTGCTCATATTTCGTTTGGACGGCTTCCAGTTTGTGGATTGCCGCATCCGGGCGGTTGGCAGCAATATCTTTCTGCACCGCCTCCATGGCGTCATTGATCCTTGCCATGATTTTTTTCAAGAGGATGACATAGATGATCGAAAAAACGATGACGCCGGCAATCGCCGGCACGACCGGATGCAGGCTGGTCGTGAAATGCAGGGCAACGCCGAACAGGGCGCCGACAGCGAGAGCTATAATCGTGGACAACATGGGGCCTGGTCCTTTCAGATGCAAATGATTTGAAGCGGCGTATTTTATCAGCCTGACCCGGTGTTGTCAAAGCAAACAAACGGTCCGAAAGTCTGTTTTGCAGGCTTCTCTGCGGTTCATCAAGCTCCGATCAACACTGCCTCTGGATGCGGTTTGCAGAAGGCTTTTATTTCAGAGGGAACGGGTCTCAGCTGCCAGGCAGAGCGGCTGCTTGACCACGTTATGCTGCAGAGCAAAAAGCACTCGACAAGAGCCAGCGCGCGCGCCGGGTTGCACCACCGGACGGCAGAGACATGCAGATCGATGCGATCATGTGATAGGTCGGCGCAAAGGCACCGGGGCCGTCGACGATGGCCATGTTCAGTGGAGTTGATACCGCTGGCCACGAGCAGCACTGTACCCCGTAGGCGTGCCGTCAGCCGTTGTAAAGGCCGACCGGTCAGCTGTTAACCACGGCCCTCGCTGCTGACGTGCAACGTGAGCTGATCGCCCGGCTGCAGCACATGATTCTCGCTCAGGTTGTTCCAGCGGCGGATCTGACTGGTTGCAACCGAGAACTCTCTGCCGATTGCCCAGAGGGTATCGCCGGGGCGCACCTTGTAGACCATTTTCCGCAAAGGACCGGCATTCTTGACGACAACAACTTTTTGCCTGGATACCGCTTTTGCAGAGACGATCAGGCGCTGGCCTGGTCGAATGACATTGCTCCAGCCGAGACGATTCCAGACTCGCAGCTGTTTTTCCGATACATTGAATTTTCGGGAGATTTTCCAGAGCGAGTCACCGGAACGCACCGTGTAGTAGGTTCTTCGGGAACGCTTGTAATCATCGCCGAGCGCGGCAAGTGCGGTCGAGCCGCTGGCGTCCGGGTTGAGAGGGATGATCAGATTGGTACCGATCTGGATGGCCCGTGTATTGCGAATACGGTTGAGCTTCTGGATATCCTTGACGCGCACGCCGTAGCGTTTGGCCAGTGCTAAAAGTGTATCACCCGATTTAACCTTGTGACGCACATAGTTGGCACGCTGCCGTTCGGGCAATTCGGCATACTTGGCCAGGAAGGTCTCCTGGCTGCCCAGCGGCAACCTGATCTGGTAGTCCTTTGCCCCCGGAGGCGTGCTCCAGCGCTTCAACTCGGGGTTGAGTTTCTTGATCAGCTGATATTCGGCACCGGTCAGGCGCGCAATGACGTCAAGGTCCGTGCTGCTCGGCAGGGTTGCTGTGTCATACTCTAGCGGCTGCTGATATTCAAGCTCGATAAAACCGTATTTTTCCGGCTGCTTGGCAATCATGAGTGCGGCAAGCAGCTTGGGCAGGTAGTTCTTGGTTTCGGTTTTCAGGTACTTGCCACGGCACAACTCCCAGAAATCCCTGGTCTTGTAACGCTTGATCGCATTACGGAGCTTGCCGGGGCCGGCATTGTACGAGGCGACCGCCAGGTACCAGTCACCATCAAAATCATCATAAAGGTCTGCCAGGAAGCGGGCTGCCGCGCGGGTCGCCTTTTCCGGGTCACGGCGTTCGTCATACCACCAGTCGTTTTTCAGACCATATTGACGGCCGGTGCTGGCTATGAACTGCCATGGTCCGACGGCATGGGCCCAACTGTAAGCCTTGTCATTGAAACCGGATTCGACCATCGCCAGGTAGGCAAGATCCCTGGGCAGGCCGGCTTCAGCGAAGATCTCCTGCATCATCGGCAGGTAACGACCCGAACGCTCCAACCAAAGGGTAAAGGTTTTTTTTGCCCGGCCGCTGAAATAATCGAGGAAATATCGAACCTTTTCATTTTCCACGACGGGGAAATCGAAGATGGGCTCGTCATGGGGGAGGATTTCCCCGGGGTCGTCCGGCGGTGTCTGATCCTCGCCCTGCAGCACCCGGTTGTCGGCCAAAGTTTGCTCATCAAGCAGTTCTTGTTCGTCAACGAAGGCAGCCCCTGCGGCATGATCCGCAAGAGGAGCGACAAGAAAATCCTCGCTGAAACTCTTTGCAACAGGCCACACAGGATCATCCGGTGCTGCCAGTTCAACTGACTCAAAAGCAAAAGAGTTTTCAGGCTCGGATGTGAGCGAGGGCTGCGGAGAACCGGCTAGACAGCCTGTCAGGAAGAGTCCGGACAGGAGACAGAACGTAAGTTGGCAAGAACGCATCAAAAAACCTCCAAAGGCGGGCACAGGCTACACGAAATCAGCTGAAGAAGTCAAATTCAACGCATTTCTCCACCCCAGCACCGCTCTTCCATTTCACGCAGCAGGTCAGCGAAGGACTCACGGTTGCGCGCGCTGACCGCGATTGCATCGAAACGTCGACAGTAGGGCCCGACCTCTTCAGCGGGGACCAGGTCGATCTTGTTGAAAACCAGAAGCCTGGGTATCTCATGCAGTT
>JBFLJZ010000354.1:0-11933 GCA_040882925.1 Desulfuromonadales bacterium | reverse complement strand
GGGATGTTCATGAATAAAGCCATTGATGAGGGCAAGAGACTCGCCCAGTTAGAACTCAGACTTCGTCGCAAGAACGGCGAGATCTTCCCCGCAGAGGCCAAGCTCGCCTTTATGGAAGAAGATGACCGTGTGGTCGGTGTGACTGCTTTGCTCAGAGATATCTCTGAACGCAAAGAAGCCGAAAACAAACTGCAACAGAGCCATGATTTTTTTCATTATCTACTCACATCTATTCCGGAAGCAGTTTTCTATGTCAAGTTGCCTGAACGTGTGATTGCCTGGGCCAATGATTCTTACAACATCATGGGGCTCGGAGTAAATCCTGAACATATCAAGGATCTATCGACCAAAGATTTCTTTGCCAGTGAGGAGGAATACGAACGATTTGGTGTCGTCCAGAGGCAAGCTGTCGAGGAGGGGCAACCCATTATGCATACGGAAACGATGCTGCGTCATGCCGATGGGAGAGTTTTCCCCGCGGATGTTACGGGCACTTTCTTCCGGGAGGGAGGGAAGGTCACCGGGATCACAGCTATCGCGAGAGATATCACCGAGGTCAAGAATGCCGAGAAAAAGTTCATCGACTACCAGGAGCGCCTCAAGGCCCTGAGTTCGCAGCTGACCTTCGCTGAAGAGCAGGAGCGGCGACGCATTGCCGAGAACCTGCATGATGAGGTCAGCCAGGCCTTGGCGATGACACGCCTGCAGCTGGCGGCCGCGAGCCGCGGTGCCAAGTGCGATGACCCCGAACTGAAAGACCAGCTCGACGAGATCTCAGGGTCGCTGCTCCAGGCGATTCGCGACACCCGGCAGCTGATCTTCGAACTCAGCTCACCGGCCATGCACGAACTCGGCCTGGGGCCGGCCATCTCGGAATGGGTCGAAGAGAAGAAGAAGAAGTTCGAGAACGAGGTCGATATTACCGTAGACGACAAGCTTTCCGGCAACGAACTCGACGATAATGAACGCACCATCCTGTTCCGAAATATCCGCGAACTCCTGAACAATGCGTTCAAGCATGCGCGAGCGAAGAAGATAAATATCAGCCTGGCCGCTGACGAGGAAGCCGTTCAGATCACCATAAAAGACGACGGCATCGGCTTCAATCCGGGGCAGGTCATGAACGGGCACCAGATGGACGGGGGCTTCGGCCTCTTCAGTGTCGAGGAACGGATGAAAGACGTGAACGGTACGATGGAGATCGATGCCGCTCCCCACAGAGGCTGCAAGGTAACCCTGTCGCTAAAGAGAGCAACGGAGCTATAAGATGAAAGAACAGACCTCGATCCTGCTGGTCGATGATCATGCCATGCTGCGCAAGGGGCTGCGCGCGCTGATCGAACAGGAACAGGGCCTCTCGGTGGTCGGCGAAGCCGAGAACGGCCTGGAGGCGATCGAGAAGGTCCGGGAGCTTCAGCCGGATGTCGTGGTCATGGACATCAACATGCCTCATCTCAATGGCATCGAGGCGACCCGACAGATACTCTCCGAAGCCCCGAAAACCCGCATTCTGGCGCTGTCGATCCATTCAGCAAGGCGTTATGTCGAGGAGATGATCAAAGCCGGCGTCGCAGGCTATCTTCTCAAGGAGAGCGCTCCCGAAGAGTTGATCGCGGCGATTTTTACCCTGAAAGACGGCAAAGGCTACCTGAGTAAAGAGATCACCGAGATCGTCATCGAAACGGTCCGTGAGGCGAAATCCGCGCCGGCAAGCAACCCCGACATCAAGGACAGTATGCACAAATGGCAAAAACCTGAACTGCCGGAGGGACTGGTTCACCGCTGGGAACTGATCGAACGCCTCGAAAAAGGGCACCACAAGCTCCTGACCCTGATCATCACACCCGACGGCTACGGCAAGATCACCCTGGTCTGCGACTGGCTCAACCGGCACAGCCATCGGCATCTCTGGTGGTCGGTCGATCCGGAAGACAATGACCTGCGGCGGTTCCTGGGCAACTGGGTGAGCATGACTGCGGAACTCTTTGCCGACCAGTCACGTCACCTGTCAGCCATGGTCGAGGCCGCCAACCTGCCGCCGGTCTCGATCCTCGCCGGAGCCTTGATCGCAGAATTTGAAGAGTTACCCCTTGATTTGACAATCGTCTTCGAGAACATGCACCTGATCACCAACAAGGCCATATTCGACCTGTTGAGCCAGGTCCTCAAGAGCTCCCCTGAGGCGAAACATTTTGTCATCATCAGCCGACAGGACCCGTTTCTGCCGATCTCGGCCCTGCGCTCTGAAAACCAGGTCAACGAGCTTCGTACCGAGGACCTCAAGTTTACGGCCCCGGAGGTCCAGACTTACCTGGAGAACGCCTTGTCGAGGGAGATCGACCCGAAGACGGTAGCGACCTGGGAAGAACGTACCGAGGGCTGGGTCACTGGCTTGCAGCTCGCCATTCATTCCCTTGACAACCCGGAGGGGCATGGCGCTGAAAGGCAAGCTGGCGAACGAGACGTAAACTGGCGAACGATCCTGACCAACCGTGAATACCAGATCTTGCTGCTGCTGCAGGAGCGGTTGCGCGACAAGGAGATAGCCGGCCGGCTTTGTATCTCTACGGAGACCGTCAAGACCCATCTCAAGAACATCTACGGCAAACTGCAGGCCGCTGATCGCCGCGATGCCGTGATTAAAGCGCAGCAACTAGGTGTCCTGTGATGAAGCAGGGCATGCCTCTGTAAACGACGATTCGTAACTGTTCAGCCCGACATCACTCATTCCACCTGCCTCTGAATCACCCATATATCCCCTATCACAGGTGATGGAAATACTGTCTTTATCGTTTAATTTTGTCTAAACGGTTTCCTTTTGTTCACGTGCGGTGGTTGCGCCGCCTCCTTGCAGCCACTGCACTTTTTTTACAGCGGGGTGCCTATGAACACATTGAACATCGCTGACGGTTTGAAGTTCACCTCTCCGGCGGCCTATCAGATTCTCATCAAGGGTTTCCTCGATGAAAGCTGGTCTGAGCGTCTCAACGGTCTGACGATCGTCAACATGAACTCAGAAACCGGTGTGCCGATCACGAAGATTTATGGCCAGGTCCGCGACCAGGCGGAACTGCTCGGAGTACTGAACAGTATCTACGAGATGCATCTGCCGCTGATATCGATCGACTTTGGCCTCGATGCATCGGAGAGTCCCGAAACAGGGAACTGATCAGTTATCCACATACAACCCTCGTTAAGGAGGGAATTCACACTCAAGGAGAAGTACAACATGCTGAAGAAAACCACGATCCTACTCACCATCCTGACCCTTTTAATCCCGACCCTGGCTCTGGCCGATGAAGCCACGGAGCTAAAGAAAAAGATCTTCATGGACCAGAAAAAGCTGGTGGTGATGGAGAATATGGAGTTCACCGACGAGGAGGCGAAGAACTTTTGGCCGGTCTATGAGAAGTACCAGCCGAAGCTGTTCGAGAGCGGCCAGCAGTTCGTCGAGATCATCTCTTCCTACGCCTCCGTCTACAAGGACATGAAGGACGAGAAGGCGCTCGAGCTGGTCGACCAGTTCCTCGATGCCCAGCAGCAGCGGCAGAAGGTGATGGCGCAGTACACGGACGCCCTCAAGAAGGTATTGCCTGGCAAGAAGGTGTTCCGCTGCATTCAGCTCGAATCGAAGCTGGAAGCGATCGCCCGCTTCGAGATGGCCAAGCAGATCCCGCTGGCCGAATAGACCCGGGAGGGATAAGGGAGAACGACAATTTGTTCTATAGCACCCGATTCGAGACCCCTTCTCTCAGTGCAACCATCATCGGGTTATTGGTCACCATAATTATGGTTTTTGCCGGCTGTATCTGTAGCAGCCGGCAAAAACCATTACAGCCAGAAACTATCTAAATCTAAAGCGGCTGTTATACTTTAATTTCAGAAGGTTACAGACTGTCTGGCAATAACCGGCACGGACCCTGGGGGAAGTCTCATGTACGGAAACCTGGCCATACTCGCTCTGTTCGTATTCCTCTACAGTGCTGTATGCGGTCGTCTTGAGCGCACACTGTTTAGCGGTGCCGTTGTATTTACCGCTTTCGGACTGTTCTGCGGGCCCCTGGGCCTCGGTCTCCTCGACCTGGAGGTCGACGCCGAGATGATGGGCACCCTCGCCGAACTGACCCTGGCGCTCGTGCTCTTCACCGACGCCTCCAATGCGAACCTCAAAGAGCTGAAGCACTCCTACCGGATCCCATCACGATTGCTGCTGATCGGCCTGCCGCTGACCATCCTGCTCGGCATCGGCACCGGGTTCATCCTGCTGAAAGGCCTGACCCTGCTGGAGATCGCGGTCCTGGCAACCATGCTAGCGCCGACCGATGCGGCCCTCGGCAAGGCGGTGGTCACAAACGAAACAGTCCCCTCCAACGTCCGGGAGGGGCTGAACGTCGAAAGCGGTCTGAACGACGGGATCTGTGTTCCGATCCTCTTCCTGTTCCTGGCCCTGATCACGCAAGCGGGTGCCGAAGGCAGTACGACACTGCTCGCATTGAAACTGGTCGCCGAGGAGATCGGCATTGGCGGTGCAGTCGGGATCGGACTCACTTTCACCGGCGTGAAGTTCCTCAAACACTGTGCCGAGCGGGAATGGATCACCGAGACCTGGCGGCAACTTCTGGTACCGGCGCTTGCAGTCGCCTGCTTCGCAATGGCCCAGTGGCTCGGCGGCAGCGGTTTCATCGCCTGTTTCGTCGGCGGCCTCTTATTCGGCCGGATCGATAAACATCACAAGCACAAGCTCCTGCTCGCTGCCGAGGGGACCGGGGACACCATGGCCCTGCTCACCTGGGTGGCATTCGGGGTCGGCGTCGTAGGCCGATCGATCGATACCCTGAGTTGGCAGATCCTGCTCTATTCCGTGCTCAGCCTCACAGTTATACGTATGTTGCCGGTCTTTCTGTCACTCGCCGGCCTGGGCCTGCGTGCTGACGAGAAATTGTTCATGGGTTGGTTCGGGCCACGCGGCCTGGCCAGCATCGTGTTCGCCGTTATCGTACTGAATGAACATCTACCCGGTGGCGATATTATTTCGACGGCGGTAGTCTGCACGGTCATCCTGAGCGTTCTGGGGCACGGCATCAGCGCGAACCCACTGGTCGCGGCGCTCGGAGCGCGAATCAAACGGTTGACAGAAGGTTGATGGTCGACTTCTGGGTCTGGATGAAGCACTAATCAATGAACTCATTCGCGGACAAAGCCAAAGAACCCTTCAAGACCGCCCTGGCAATGGTCATCGCCTACGGCATCGCCCTGGCGATGGACTGGGGCAACCCGTATTGGGCCGGGTTCGCCGTGGCTTTTGTCAGTCTCGCGACGGTCGGTCAGTCGTTCAACAAGGCCGCCATGCGTATGTTTGGCACCCTGGTGGCGGTCGTGGTCGCGCTCCTGCTGATCGGTCTCTTCCCCCAGGAGCGCTGGCTGTTCATGCTCTTCCTCTCAACCTATGTCGGATTCTGCACCTACCTGATGGCCGGCCCGAAGCAACAGTATTTCTGGAACGTCAGCGGGTTCGTCTGCATCCTGATCTGTATGAGCGCCGGCCCCGACCCGGTGAACGCCTTCGACACTGCAGTCCTGAGAGCCGAGGAGACCGGGTTGGGCATCCTGGTCTACAGCCTGATCGCGATGCTCCTGTGGCCCGTCAGCAGCCGCAGGAACTTCTTCGCAACAGTCAGTCAGATCGCATCCGTGCAACGGCACTTCTGCCGGGCCGGCTTGAACCGCAGCGTGGAAGGTGATCCTGTGCAGGTGCCGGCACTTAAAGGGCAACTCCTCCAGGCGCAGACACAGCTGCAACAGCTTCTGCTCGCGGCCGAATCAGACACCCGGGAAGTCTTTGAGATGCGCCGGTACTGGCAGCATTACAAGGAGCAGGCCACAAGACTGACCGAGACGATTGACCAATGTCATCAAGGACTGGCCGAACTCGAGGCATCGAACACCCCGCATCTGCTGACCAACCTGGACTTTTTCCTCGATGAACTGGATGCGCGTTTCGCTGCAATCGAGAAAATTCTGGCAGGGGAGAAGCCTGAACAAGACCCGAACGAGATTGAACTGGTCCTGGACATGACGGGTCTACAGGCCCTGTCGCATTTTCAAAGGGCTGCAGTGGTCGTGCTCCAGGAGAGAATGGAGCAACTGGACCAGCTGACCCGCGCCCTGTTCGAGACCGTAAGCGTTGTCAGTGGGTTCGCTGAGCCGGCGAAGGCAACGATTCCCCGAACCACCATCCCCACGCTGCAATGGCCCGACCCGGACCGCATGCTTGCCGTCATCCGGGTCATGCTGACCATGTGGCTGGCCTACCTGGCCCTGATTTATGTCGACAGCATCCCCGGCGGCAACAGTTTTGTGACTATGGCCGGCGTCTTCGGCATGATCATGGCGTCGCTCCCGATGGTTTCGATCAGGACGATCTTCGTCCCGCTAATGGCGAGTGTGGTCTTCGGCTGCCTGATCTATGTCTTCATCTTGCCGCACCTCTCCGGTTTCTTAAGTCTCGGCTCGCTGCTCTTCATCGTGACCTTCGCCATCTGCTATCTCTTTTCCAGCCCGAAACAACAGCTCGGCAGAACCTTCGCGCTTGCCATGTTTGTCTCGATCGCATCGATCGACAATCAGCAGGTTTACAGCTTCATGGTGGTCGCGACCAATATGCTGATGTTTCCGCTGCTCTTCCTGTTCCTGGCGGTCACCGCTTATTTCCCGGTGAACCTGCGGACGGAGAAATCCTTCCTGCGGCTGCACGAACGATACTTCCGCAGTTGCAGTGAACTGCTTTCAGGGATGCAGCGTGACGTGCAGCAGACCGAGAGAGGGTATGCGCGCCTGCGCAAGGCGTTCCAGCTGCGGGAGATCTCGAGCATCCCGGCCAAGCTCGCACCCTGGGCCAAGTTCCTCGACATCAAGGCGCTGCCCGGCACCGAGGCCCAAGACGTTCAGGCTCTCCTGCCAAAACTCCAGGACCTCACCGGTCGCATGAAGGAACTGGTCGAGGTTCGCAGTGTGCTGCGCAACCAATACCTGATCAGCGAGCTGGGTGAGGAGGCTGTGAGCTGGAGACACAACCTCTTGGAGGCGTTCAAGAGTCTCGAAAGTGCTCCGACGGACATCACCCAGAAGCATGAGACCTACCGCAAGCGCCTGGACGGGTTGATAGACCGACTGGAAACGCGAATCAGGGAGACCCTCGACCGGGCGACCGGGGAACAGTTCGGCAAAGAGGACGGGGAACATTTCTACCGATTGCTGGGGGTTTACCGGGGCGTTACAGAAGCCCTGGTCGGATATACGGCAACGGCCGGCGCCATCGACTGGGGTCCCTGGCACGAGGAGAGATTTTGACCGGCCGAAAGAGATGATATGAGCTTAATACCACATGAAATAGCCATCGGTGAGGTTTTGATGCCGCCGCTCCTGGTCGCCGGCATGCTTGGCGTCATCATCGCGCTCGTCACGGCGCACCTTCTGAACCGATACCGGCTGTCACGTTACTTCTCGCATCCGCCCCTCGTGTTCGTTGCGTTGACCATGATTTACACCGTAATCATAGGAACCTTCTTCGTCAGGATATAGTGTATGGATATTCCCAAAAAACATCTTTTGACCGGTGTCATCGTTCTGGTTGCCGTGTTGCTGGTTCTCTTCAAGTATTGGGAGTACATCGCCAACCCCTGGACCCGCAACGGCCAGGTCAGAGCCGAGATCATTCAGCTGACCCCAAGGGTTTCCGGCCCGATTGTGAAGTTGCCGATCAAAGACAACGAGCCCGTCAAGGCGGGTGACCTGCTTTTCGAGATCGACCCGCGCACCTTTGAAGCGACCCTCGCTCAGGCCAGGGCCCGCTATGACCTGACAGGCGACAATTACCTGGCGAAACAGAAGCAGGTCCAGGCCGCAGAGTCCCAAGTTGGCATCTCACGGGAAGAGGTGCGACAGGCACAGAGTTCGATCAATCAGCTCGATGCGACCATTGAGAAAAACAAGGCCGAGTATGAACGCCAGCAGGAGATGTTGCCGAAGAAAGCGACTTCGGTAAAAGCTGTCGACCGCGCCGAGGCAAATTACAAGGTGGCGCTGGAACAACGCAAAGGTGCCGTTGCCGGGTTGGCTAAGACCCGCGCCGGGCTGCTCAAGGCGGAAGCCTCTCTGGCTGAGGCCCGTGCGAATCTCGGCGCCGCTGGTGATGCCAACGCAAGCATTCGCGAGGCGAGGGCAGACGTTCGCCAGGCGGAGCTCAATCTTGAATTTACAAATGTTAAAGCGCCGGCAGACGGCTATGTCACCAATCTCAATTTGCAGCTTGGGGGACATACTGTTGCCAACCAACCGGCCCTGGCGCTGGTCGACATCAACAGCTTCTGGGTCGACGCGTTCTTCAAAGAGACCGCTATAGCCAACATTCAAAAGGGTGACCATGCGCTTGTCACCTTGATGACTTACCCGGACCAACCGATTGAAGGGGTTGTTGACAGCATCGGCTGGGGGATTGCCCAGCAGGACGGCAGCACCGGTTTCGAACTGCTGCCGAATGTCAACCCGACGTTTGAATGGATCCGGCTGGCCCAGCGAATTCCGGTTAAGATCCGCCTGGACAAGATCCCGGACGACGTGACGTTGCGGGTTGGAACGACTGCTTCGGTATTGGTTGAAACCGGAACAGGTTCACGTGTGAAGGATTGATAAGCATGCGTTTTCATGCACTCGTGACAGGTGTTTGTGTCTGCTTGATGCTGCTGCTTGCTGGCTGTGTCAACCTGGGTCCCGATTACCGGCATCCTGAAGTGGTCACAGAACCAGAGTGGCTTGACATTGGAGACCCCAAGGTCTCAAGTGGCCCGGTCGATGAGGTGCAATGGTGGTCAACAACGTTTCAGGACCCCGACCTTGACCGCCTGATCAAGATCGCCTTTGAACAGAACCTGACCCTGAGATCAGCCGGGCTCCGTGTCCTGCAATCTCAACAACAGCTCGCGATCGCGATTGGCAACCAGTTCCCTCAACAGCAGCAGGTCAACGGGTCGGCATCACGTCTTAAAGAATCCGGAACAACCTTTGAGAATTACACCGTCGGTTTTAACGTCGGCTGGGAGGTCGACTTCTGGGGTCGTTTCAGACGCCAGGTGGAAACTGCATCTGCTGAGCTCGATGCCAGTGTTGCCGATTATGACGGCGCGATTTTGTCTTTGGTCTCCCAGGTGGCGCAAAACTATATTCTGATCCGCACTTACCAGGAACGGATTGAAGCATCACAGCAGAACATCCGCCTGCAGAAGGAGAGTCTTCGCATTGCCCGGGTCAAATTCGAAGCCGGTGCGGTCAGCGTGCTGGATGTAGACCAGGCCGAATCCCTGCTGTACAACACCATGGCAACGATCTCTTCACTGGAAACTTCGTTGCAGCAATTCAAAAACGCACTTGCTATTCTGCTTGGGAAGCCCCCACATGATCTGAATTATCTACTCACCAAGGAGCAGGTTATCCCGACGGCCCCGGCAACGCTAGCCCTCGGGATGCCGCAGAACCTGGTCCGTCGCCGTCCAGATATCAGGGCAGCAGAACGCCAACTGGCGGCCCAGAGCGCCCAAATCGGCTTTGCGGTCACCGATCTTTACCCGCATCTATCCATCGGCGGGTCAATCGGGACCAGCGCCTTCAGCACTGCGGATCTTTTTGAGAATGATACTGAAACCTGGAGTCTGTTCGGGCTTTTCGAGTGGGATGTCCTCAATTACGGTCGTTTGAAGAGCAATGTCCGCTTGCAGGATGCCCGGTTCCAGCAGCTTTTGGTCGATTACCAGAACGCATTATTGCAGGCCCAGGGTGAAGTCGAAAATGCGATCACCGCTTACCTGAAAGCACATGATCAGCTTGATTCTTACCGTCTTGCTGCCTCTGCATCACAGCGATCGGTCGAGATAGCGACGATCCAGTACCAGGAGGGCACTGTAGACTTCAACACACTCATCACCACCCTGGCTTCAAACGTTCAGCAGCAGGATCTTCTGTCAGCATCCCAGGGAACTGTTGCCACCAACCTGGTCCAGGTTTACAAGTCACTCGGTGGCGGATGGGACATTCGGCAAGGAGAGGACCCGGTTGAGTTGCTGCCGGAGGCCATGAAGGACGAGATGAGAAATAGGACCGATGCCTGGAATGGAGTGCTTAAGTAGGGGAGGGGATGAATGTTAATGCAACCTGCCAACAACTAACCATAAGGCACTATTTTTAAATATGAAAATACTAATCGTATCATTGATGATTTTTCTTACAACAGCCATCCACGCTTGCGGAATGTTGCTCTCGTTGCACGTTGCCAATATCAAATCTGACACGTCGCAGTCATATCACAGCATCCGATCTGTCCTGCGGACAAGCGGGATTGTCATCATTATGTTCCTGGTGTCACTCATCGAAGTTGTTGCATGGGCGATCCCCTTTATGATCTTTGGTGCCATTACAGGCCTTGAGAAAGCTGTATATTTTTCGATGGTCACCTATACAACGCTTGGCTACGGAGATGTGCTGCTTGATGAACAGTGGCGATTATTGGCGTCGTTCGAGGCGGCCAACGGGATCATCATGTTTGGCTGGACCACTGCAATCGTTATGTATTCAATTCGACACATCTTTTTTGAAGGGCAGGCAGTCGATTAGGTGTTAGGCACAATCAACAATGATCACTAAATTTTACAGTCATATTTATTCGCCTTAGTAGGAAACGCAAAAATCCTACTGGTCTATGGCAACCTTGATTAAATCGCAAAGACTTCACACAAGAACAGGAGATTCACGAAATGATGAGTTTGGCCAATCGGTTGTTTGCAGGGATATTTTTATCGTGTCTTTTGGTTGCCTGCGCTCCAACAAAAACCATCGATGTCTGGAAGGCTGACGGTTATCAGGGTCACATCGAGAAGGTCCTCGTTATCGCAGTCGCCAGAGAAGAGTTCATCCGTGAACAGTTTGAGAATGTTTTATCGAACAAACTGAGCGATCTCGGCGTTTATGCTGTTCCCGGACATAAGGTTCTTCCGCAAAACAGCACAAAAATCGACAAGCAAGCCGTTCTGGCGGCAGTTGAGAAGGCGGGAGTCGACAAGGTCCTTGTCGCCCGTTCGATCAAAAAGGAAGAGATCAGAAACCACCAGTACGGCGGCATGTTCTTTGCCCCCGATGCTGTGTATACAGACGGCTGGTACACGTACTATACCGGCTCCATCATTTATCCCGAGAGGGAGTATGACACTTCCTATTTCACTGTTGCCACGAATCTGTTTGAACTAAACAACCCAAAACCTGTTTGGTCCTATCTTGCACAATTAAGAGTTGAGAGTTCAAAGCAGGGTGCAGTCGAGGATCTCGTCCCGATGATTGTGGAACAGTTGAATAAAAGCCAACTACTCAATTAACAGGTGAAATGCTCTCCACGTCGAACTAGCAGGAAAGCCGTCTTACGTGGGGAGCTTAGGAAATAAACTTCACATAAGGTTGGGTCATTCAACAGACCCCTTTAAGTATTCCCGTCTAACTAAGCCACATTTTCCCTACTCAGAGATTATTGATGACGCCTTTCCAGAAGCTATAGCAGGGTGCCAGCTTCCTTAGGAAGGTAGTCAATCTGTTTTATAGGGGGATTAGTTCGAGTCCTGCTCGGGCAGGCATTGCTAGTTTAGAACATTAATTCTGTTACCAACTATTACCCAATAGTTGGCAAAGATCAGTTTTTCTTCTCGGAAAATAACTGCACGCTTATGGCTCCTTGTTTTAGGTTTCTGCAATTATATGATTCTTGCCACATTTGAGCTCAAAACCGAAACTCCACTAAAGTAATCACTTTACTGCAACGATATGCTTCCTTGTGGCTGCAAGGATATGGTCATACTCACAGAGGCGGGCGCTTTGTTTTTTTATCTATAACTTTTATC
>JBFLJZ010000082.1:0-3841 GCA_040882925.1 Desulfuromonadales bacterium | reverse complement strand
TCAAGCTCGAAGACATCAAAGCGCCGGAATGTTTCGAGATCGAAGACACGCTGGATCAAGAGCTCGATATCCCGGTCCTGCACGACGACCAGCACGGCACCGCGGTGGTGGTGCTCGCGGCCCTGCTGAACGCCACCCGCTTCTCCGGCCTGATGCTCAACAAGTCGGTGGTCGGTGTGATTGGTCTGGGTGCTGCCGGGATGGGGATCAGCAAGCTGTTGCTTTCCTATGGCGTCAAGAAAGTGATCGGCACCGACCTCAATGAGGAGGCCTGCGAGCGCCTGGTCACGGCCGGGGGAGTCGCGGAAACGATCGATGACGTGATGAAAAAGTCCCATGTGGTGATCGCCACCACCGGTTGCTCCGGACTGATCAGCCCGCAGATGGTGCGCAAGGGCTCGGTGATCCTGGCCCTGACCAACCCCAAGCCGGAGATCGAGCCCGAGGTCGCCATGCAGGCCGGCGCATCATTTGCTGCCGACGGCAAGAGCGTCAACAACGCCCTGGCCTTTCCGGGCCTGTTCCGTGGGGCATTAAATGTCCGCGCCACCCGGATCAACAACAAGATGAAAATCGCTGCCGCACAATGTATCGCCAGGCACGCCGAAGAGGCGGAACTGGTGCCGTCGCTGCTGCACCCGGATGTGCACAAAGAGGTAACGGCTGTGGTCGAGCGTGCCGCTCTCGAGTCAGGGGTGGTCAAACACTGGGATTGAGCAAGTTATTCTGTGACAATCCGCCCTGCCGGTTGACCCTGCAGGGCGGATTTTTGTTTTCCAGCAGCTTGCGGAATAGTCCAGACAAGCTGCGCGACGAAACCTTCCCCCCCATACGCTTCACCGGAAGACCCGTGGTGTTTGATCCTGCCGCCGGTGTCGATGAACTTGCGATCCGCCGAAAAGGGTTCGCTTGCCCTTATCGATTGGGCTGCCAGTCCGGACAAAATGTTCACTTTCAAGTAAAAACAGACCGTTCTCAAGCCGATGCTTTGACCCTCGCCGGCAAACCGGCTAAACTCATCGTGTAGAAAAGTTACACAGGGAGAGTTTCAATGGTTTCTGCCGTTTCGGTTGAAGATTGTCTGCAGAAAATCAACAGTTACAGTAAGGAGAACCTGGCCGATATCCTGCACGAAATCGGTGAAGCCGTACCCCTGATCACCAGCCGCTCGCGTTTCCGCCTTTACCTTGAAGACCTGACCGGCGGCATCCTCAGCTGCGTGCTGGCCACCGGGCGGACCCGCCAGTACATGCGTGATTACGTGTTCTCCCTGACCGATGAGAATTACCTGGTCTCGCGGGTTTACATCGAGCAGCGGGATGCCGAGTTCACGGACCGCGCTCTTCTGCCGCCACGGGCCCGGCAACTCGCCGAAAGTTTTGGCCTGATGGCCTCGACGCAAATGCCTCTGGTCCACAAGGGGCGTTCGATCGGTGTGGTCTGCGTCGACAGCCACCGGACCGGGAATACTCTCACAGTGGACAGCCGTGCCGCCTTGCGCGATTTTCTCCTGCAGGTGGCGCCGGTGCTGGACCAGGCGCGCAAGTACCACCAGCAGATCATCGTCGCGCGCCGCATCGACCGGGCAAAAAAGAAAGCGGCGGCCAGGACCATGGTGCGTTCAGCGGTCCGCCTGATTGAAAAACTGTCCCTGGCCTCGGTCCTGATCCCTTCGCGCAAAGGCCTGGAAGACCTCGACCAGGGCGGCTTGCAGGTGTTGGCCTCCTATGCCCAGGAACGTGAGATTCAGCGCCTCTATGAAGACGAAAAGCTGATCGACCTGAGTTCCGGCAAATCCCTGCTTTCGCAATATATCAATCAGGAGGGGGTCATCACCGATGACACCCTCCTGCGCCCGATCTACTTGCCGAGCCTCAAGGCGCATGCCCTGCAGAAGCGCTACCTGACCGAGAAGATCGGCCTGACCTCGCTCTACGTGGTGCCGCGCTATGATGGCCGCACCCGTCGCATCAACTGCCTGGTCAACTACTTCACCCAGGAGCCGTACCGCTTCAGTGACTTTGAGCGGGGATTGCTCGAGGCCCATGCCGAGATGGCCGAACGGGTCATCCAGGAGATCGGCGATGAGCACATGGAGATCCAGGTTCTCTCGGAGATCAATGACCTGCTGCAGGAACACTTTGCCGATGTCCAGTCGTTTCTCAACCGGGTGCTGGCCAAGGCAACCGAGCTGATTGGTGCCGATACCGGCAGTATCGCCCTGGTTTGCGAATCCGACGGGGACACATGGTTGCTGGTCGAAGAGGAGGACGGGACGCTGGTCGGGGCGAAAAGCAAGGACTGGTTAAAGAAGAATATCCCGCCACTGCTTATCGGCGGCACCGAGCTTTCTCCTGCCGAACGCAGCCTGACCGGTTATGTCGCCGCGACGCGGCAGCCGGTGATTGTTAATGACGTCTACCAGGAACTTTCCGGGGAGAGTTTTTACTGCCAGGTGACGCAGGAGATCCGGAGCGAGATCGCTGTACCGGTGACGGCCGAGGAACAGGTTTTGGCGGTCGTCTGCCTGAGCAGTCTGACGCCGCATTATTTTACCGATGAACATCAACGGATTCTGCAGATCATCGTACAGATGATCGCTCGCCATCTCGCCGGCTTACTGCAGATTGAGAGACTGACCGACGAAGTCCGGCGGCTGCAGACCGATGTCACTTATCGGGACCCGAACATTTCCTCGTACCGGCTCGGCAACGTTATCGGCAACTCCACCAAAGCCGGTGAAATCGTGGCGGCAATCGAGACCATCACGCCGCCACTGTTCCGTCGCATACTCAGGTGGCAGCAAACTGACTTCAGCGAGGCCACCCTCGGCTTGCCGACCATCCTGATTACCGGAGATACTGGCAGCGGCAAGGAATTCCTGTTCAACAATATCTACAACCGCCTGAATGAAATGTACCGCGCCAGGCCGCAATCCACCGGTGAATTACCGGTCACCAAGACCAATATCGCCGCCTACAGCGGCGAGCTGACCTATTCGGAGCTCTTCGGTCACAAGCGGGGAGCTTTTACCGGTGCTCATGCCGATCGCAAGGGTATTATCGAAGAGGCCAGCGGCGGCGTCGTCTTTCTCGATGAGATCGGCGACGCTGATCCGAAAACCCAGGTCCAGCTGCTGCGTTTTCTCGACAACGGCGGTTTCGTCCGTCTCGGCGAAAACCAGACCCGTTTTGCTCGCGTGCTTTTGGTTGCGGCCACCAATCAGGACATGCCGCGTCTGATTGCCGAGGGACGTTTCCGTGCCGACCTTTTCCACCGCCTTTCCGAGCTGACGATTGCTGTGCCGTCCCTGAACGAGCGCCGTGAGGATATCCCGGATCTGGCCGTCCATTTCCTCGGCCAACTTTATCGCATCTACCGTCTGGCCGATGAGCCGGTTGACCGGGTCCCGGTGATCAGCCGGGAGGCGCAGCAGCTGCTGGCTGAGCACAACTATTCGGGAAATATTCGTGAACTGCGCTCGATTCTTCTGCGGGCGCTATTGTTCCGCAAAGGCCTCGTGATCAATGGCGACGACCTCCGGCGTGCCCTTGCTACGATAGAAAAGCCGGCAGGAGAGGCAACCGCGCAGCCCCCCCTGCAATCGATATTCTCTGCGTTGCAGGCCAATCAAGGTGATTTCTGGGACTTGGTTCACCAGCCCTTCACTGAAAATCGATTAACCAGTGATACGGTCCGCGCCCTGGTCGATGCAACGCGTCGCAGCGGGGCCAGGAACATGCCGCAGGTTGCCATCGCCCTGAAGGCCTGTGACCCGCACAGTGTCAGTACCGAGGAGCAGCGGAAGTTCTATAAATTCAAAAATTTCCTCTACAAAACC
>JBFLJZ010000081.1:0-6429 GCA_040882925.1 Desulfuromonadales bacterium | reverse complement strand
GGATTTATCCCGCCAAGGCGGTCGAACAGAACCGGTTGCCGTTCAAGGTAATCGGTTAATTCCAGCATGGAATAAGTTCCTGATCGGACAAAAAAAATTCTGCCGCCGCGCGGGTCACCGACCGTCTTCAATGCGCTGATCCGCTGGTAGCCATGAGCCGGGGCAGCGACATATCCTGTGGTATACTCCGGGGCATCCGACCAGCAGAGCTCAGCAACAATGCCGGGAGCGCTGACGACCTTGCCGGCAAGCACGAGGGCCTCGAGGACACGCCGGTGGCCGAGACCCGCCTGATTCAAGCGGGCCTCGAAATCCCGTCGGTATTCCGTTGCAACATCCATTCGGGAGACCCTGATGCCCCGTGACCGGTCGCGCTCAAAACGCTCTCCGGTTGCCGCATCCATGATTGCGGCACCGCGCATCACCGTTGCGTCCGGCCCTGGCCCGTCGGCGAGCAGTTGCACAGCCTGGTTGGCCACGTCCTGATCGACACCAGCGCGAGCCAACAACTCCGCGGCGACAGCGCGCCCTTGCCGGTAATCACTCACCTGCCAGGTCGAAATATCCGGAAGCTTTGCATGGCATAAGGTATCGAGGTCAATACGCTCCGCGTGACAATAGACATCATCAGCGACCACATCGTCAGCGGAGGTCACCCGTAATATCAGATCCGAGGCAACCTGACTCACATCCGACAACGGCACGATCCTTTCGGCGCCGGCGAGATGCCGGCCACGCAATGTTGCACGCATGCGCACGGAAAACAGGGGAGCGTCCATGAGGCAAGAAATTATCACTCGCGGCGCAACTTGTCAACCTCATCCAAGCAACGGTTAACAATGCTTTTCGCTTGGGTTAATCGCCTGAAAATGTTAGCGTTCCTGTTAAAATGAAGATTTCGGCAAGCTGTTATTACCATGTCAAAAACGCTCTTATACCTGTTGTTCGCAATTTACCTGATGGCGTCATCCGGCTACCTCCTGCATACCGTCTGGCGGCGTTCGTCCATTGCCTCGGTATCACTCATCCTGGTCTTTGCCGGCGTTATTTTGCAGACCGCCCTGCTCGGTTTCCGCTGGTGGACGGCCGGCTACCTGCCGGTCACCAACCTGTTTGCCACGTTGTTCTTTTTCAGCTGGGCGCTGGCGCTGATTTATCTATACTTCGAACTGCGCTACCGGATTCGCGCCACCGGTCTGTTTGTCATGCTGCTCAACCTGGTCCTTCTCGGCGGCGCGCTGCCAAGAGATCCCGCGGTTTCTGCCTTGATACCGGCCCTTGATACCCCCCTGTTCAGTCTGCATATCATCTTTTCCTTTGTCGGTTACGCATTTTTTGCCATGGCGTTTTCGATCGGCGTCCTGTATCTCTGCCAATCACGCCGTAACACCCAGCTGCTACCTGACCTGCAGACGCTGAGAAAGATCAATGAAGAAGCCATTTTTCTGGGATTCGGCCTGTTCACACTCTGCCTGGTCGCCGGCAGCATCTGGGCGCATGTCGCCTGGGGGCACTGGTTCAGCTGGAACATCAAGAGCATCTGGTCAGTTCTGGTCTGGATGTTTTATGCCGGCATGTGTCATGCAAAATTTATCCGCCGCTGGCAAGGCGACGTTTATGCCTGGCTGTCAATTGCCGGCTTTGGCATCGTTCTGTTCACTTACCTCGGCATCGGTCTGCTGCTCGAAAGCAACCATCCTCTGGAGTAAACGATGCTGCTGAACAACTCAGCAAAGAACAATTTATTCAAGCTGTGGGCTTTCGGTTGCTCATTGAAGCTGGCAATTGCCCTCGCTTCAGCGGCGACCCTCCTGATTATGGGCGGGTCTCTGGTCATGCATTACAATCCGGCCATCTTTGCCGGCCTGGAACAGGAAACCATGGGCCGGTGGCTGCCACAGGCGATGTCACGCGCGCCTTTACTGGTGGCCTGGCTGCCTTTGAGCGGCCTTTGCGTCCTGTTGTTCGCGATAAACACCCTATGCTGCCTGCTCGATTGGCTCTCCAGATTCAGGGCTCGCTGGCGAAAATCCGGCGAGTACCTGATCCATGCCGGCTTCATCCTGTTGACCATTGCCTACTTGTGGGGCAATATCAGCGGCTTCCGTTCCGGTCCCCACCGGCTTGCCCCCGGCGATCGCATGTCAATCCCCGAGATGCCCGGATATCAGCTCGAACTCGAAGAGTTTACGCCGCAACTCGAGCCCAGTGGTCGCCCCCTGGACATGGTCAACAAGGTGGCCCTGTGGAAAAACGACCGCCGGGTGGTGCAAAAAATCGTCCGCATCAATCACCCCCTGATTTACGACGGTCTGGTCATCCTGCCCGCGTCCTTCGGCCAGGAGCTGCGGGGTTTCCGCTTTCATATGCCGGGCATCGGCTTTGTCGATCTTACGCCGGGCAGTCGTCTGTCGGTCTCGAGCGGGCTCTCACTTGTGGTTGACAATTTTCTCCCCGATGCCGGGCAGGACCGTCAGGGCCGAGTCATTCCGGCCGGCAGTCGCCTGAACAACCCGGCACTGCAGTTATCTCTGTTCGGGCCCACCGGCACGATCTGGCAGGGCTGGTATTTCCTGCGCCGGCCATTGCCGGAAGGGTTGGTCAATGCCGGTATCTACCTGAAACCCGTGGAGCCGGTCCTGACTCCTTTTAGCCTGCTGACGATCAACCGTGATCCTGGCGACAAAACCGCTCTGGCCGGGGGTGTCTGTATCACAGTCGGCGTTCTTTTCGCTTTCTTTTCATTTTACCGCAAGCGGGCAACCGGGGACCGGCCGGAGATATAAAGCCTTTCCCCTTGTCACAACAGGCGTCATTAGCTATTATTCAGCAAGGTCGGGCGACAGACTGAGTTGTTTTGTCATAACCACTTTAGGGGGCCAAGATGTTGACCAGAAACCACACCATACTGATCGTTGACAATGTCCCCGAGCGCCGAGAACAACTCAAAGCCATGTTGTTCGATCGAGAGGATTCTGTCATCGAGGCCGAAACATCAGAGGCGGCGCTCGATCTGATGAAGGAGGTCCGAGCGGACCTGGTCATAACGGAAACCGAATTGCCGACCCGCAGCGGGCTCTTCCTGCTCCAGGAGATCAAAAAACAATACCCGGATACGGAGGTTATCCTCACCACGCATAATGCCTCATCGTTCAACCTGTTGCAGGCCTTGCGTCACGGGGCGTTCGATTTCATCGTGCGCCCGATCGACACCTCGGAAATCCTGTTCAATATCATTGACAAGGCTTTCACCCAGATCGACCTGCGCGTGCATAACCAGGCCCTGTTGTCCGAACTGGAAAATCGCAACCGGGAAATGGAACGGTCGCTTGCCATGATGACCGCTCTCAGTGAAGCGATCGAAAAGATCAACTCGGCTATAGAGGTCTCGGAACTGCTGAGTCGCCTGCTCGACTCGGCGATGGCTGCCCTGCAGGCCCGGAAAGGGCTGTTGGCGCTGATTTGCGGCCCCGGCGAGAACCCCTATGGCATCAAGATGAGTCGTGGCGTTGCAGCAGATTTCGTCCAGCAGCATACCGATCAGCTCGCCGAAGGCCTGTTGCTTGATATCGCCCGCAGCGGCAGCCCGATGGTGGTCTCAGATACGCTGCCCGCCTACATGATGGACCGGGTCAACGACGAAGAGCGTCACCTGGTTGAAGATCCGGGCCTCATGGCCGTGCCGCTATACCATCGCGACCGGGCGATCGGCGTCATGATCCTGTTCGGGCACGCTGACGGGGCCCCGTTCACCGCGCAAAACCTGCAATTCCTGGTTCAGCTGGCCCACCACGCTGCGATTACTCTGGAAAAGGCCGGGATCATTCACCAGCTGAAGCGACAGGGGAAAAAAGCCCAAAACGAGTAACCCCGGTTGGTCCACGCCCTGTGGTAACGGCTTATGGCAAAACCGGACTGACTCGTCAAGGCAATTAAAGGGGGGCAGAAATATCTGTCCCCCTTCGTGCTTCTCTCATGCGGCTGCCGATTTATCGGCCAGAGCCTTTCTGACCGTATCAGCAATTCCGCCGGCATGCAGACCGTAACGTTCCCTCAATTCAGTCTGGCTGCCCTGCTCAATGAATTTATCCGGCAGGCCGATGCGCCTGACTGGCACAAGGACCCCCTCATCACAGAAGAGTTCAAGCACGGCTGAGCCGAAACCTCCCCGGAGCGCATTCTCCTCTGCGGTAATCACGCAACCGGTCCTCAAGGCTTCGGTAACCAGCAGTTCCCCGTCCAGTGGTTTGAGGAACACCGGGTCGACGACGGCGACACTCAGGCCTTCGGCTTCGAGAAGCTCCGCCGCGGCCATCGCCTCGGAGACCTCTGTGCCGAGCGCAAAAATCACGCAGTCAGTGCCATCGCGGAGTTTATCGCCTTTGCCGATCATGAGCGCAGACGCTGGTTCTTCGAGCACTCCAGTTCCGGCACCACGCGGATAACGGAAGGCAAACGGGCCGTCATCAAAACCCAGCGCCGTGACGACCGCGTGGCGCAGATAATTCTCATCTCGCGGAGCCATAAACACCAGGTTCGGCATAGGCCGCAGATACGAGTAATCGAACACACCATGATGGGTCGGCCCGTCAGCTCCGACCAAACCGCCGCGGTCGAGAGCAAAGGTCACCGGCAGCTTTTGCAGGCAGACATCATGCAGGGTGCTGTCATAGGCCCGCTGCAAGAATGTCGAATAAATTGCGACAAAGGGTTTTAGCCCGCGGCTGGCCATACCCGCGGCAAAGGTCACAGCGTGCTGTTCGGCAATGCCAACGTCGAAAAAGCGTTCTGGATGACGTTCGGCGAATGATTTCAGTCCGGTCCCCTCCAGCATGGCAGCAGTGATTGCGACGACCCGCTCATCCTGTTCCGCGATATCGGTCAGGACCTTGCCGAACACCGAGGTATAGCTGGGCGGGCCGCCGGTTTTTTTCACCTCGCCGGTTTCAAGATCAAACGGACCGACGCCGTGATAAATATGCGGGTTCTCTTCGGCGGGGGGATACCCCTTGCCTTTCTTGGTGACCACGTGCATCAGGACCGGGCCATCCATATGCGTTATGTTTTCCAGGGTCTGAATCAGTTCATCGAGCTTGTGGCCGTCGATCGGCCCGACGTAGTCGAAATCGAACGCTTCAAACAGCATGCCTGGTGTCAAAAACCCCTTGACCGCTTCTTCGGCCTTTTTTGCCAGCCGCCTGAGATCCTTGCCCACCTTCGGCACACTGTCGAGGAAATGTTCTGTCTCACGCTTTAAACGGACAAAAAAGTCGGACGTCAGCTGGCGGCTGAAAAATGACGAAAGAGCACCGACGTTTGGCGAAATTGACATCTCGTTATCATTCAGAATGACGAGCAGGTCTTTTTTGAGATGACCAGCCTGGTTAAGTGATTCAAACGCCAGGCCTGCGGTGAGCGACCCGTCACCGATCACGGCAACGACTTTTTCATCACTGCCTTTGGCGTCCCGGGCTGTTGCAATGCCGAGCGCTGCGGCGATCGATGTGCTGGAGTGACCGACATCAAAGCAGTCATGCGGGCTCTCTGCCCGCTTGGGAAAGCCGCTGAGGCCATCAAGTTGCCGCAGGGTATGGAACCGGTCGTAACGGCCGGTCAACAATTTGTGTGCGTAAGCCTGGTGCCCGACATCCCAGACGATCTTGTCGGTGGGGGAGTCAAAAACCCTGTGTAATGCGAGGGTCAGTTCGACGACTCCGAGTGAACTGGCCAGGTGCCCGCCGTTTGCAGAAACAGTTCGCACGATGACTTGACGAATTTCTTCTGCCACCTGCGGAAGTTCCGAGGCCGGAAGCTCCTTGAGCACGGCGAGTGGATTTTCAAGCTTCAGTATCTCTGTCATAATTCGTCACTAGTCTATTTCAGTTGTTTCGAGTGACAATATAGCGAGCCAGTTCCTGCAGGATTTCCGCAGGCTTGCCCAGGGGGTTCAGGGCGGCAACCGCAATCTCACACAGCTCGTCCGCCCGCTGCCGCGCCTGGTCAAGACCGAGTTGCGCCGGATAAGTCGCCTTGCCGCGGGCCTGGTCGCTGCCGACATCTTTGCCCAGAGACTGTCGGTCGCCGACGACATCCAGAATATCATCTGCAATCTGAAAAGCCAATCCGGCCGCGCCGCCGAACCTTTTTATCGCCGCCAGTTGCGCATCACTGGCGCCACCCAGCAGAGCACCGACCTGAACGGAAGCCAGGATCAGGCCACCTGTTTTATGCGTATGGATATATTCCAGGGTCGGAAAATCAATCTCTTTGCCTTCCGACTCCATGTCGACCACCTGCCCGCCAACCATGCCTTGTGAGCCGGCATAACGTGCGACGAGCTCGATAACCTTGATGACCCTCGCCGGAGAGATGGTCAGGTTGGCTTCAGCGTCGGCAAGCAGACGGAAAGCTTCGGTCAGCAACGCGTCC
>JBFLJZ010000353.1:0-3459 GCA_040882925.1 Desulfuromonadales bacterium | reverse complement strand
TGCTGCGGAGCCATCATCACCGGCGCACACTGCATGGTCACCGACAACCTGGATTGGAGCCTGGCGATCGAAGCCTGGATCCGGTCGATGGTGACAGCGTCAGTCCCCCTGCTGGGCATCTGTTACGGCCACCAACTGCTCGCCCGCGCCATGGGCGGCCGGGTCGATTACCACCCGCAGGGCAAGGAGGTGGGGACCTTCGACATCCGGCTGCGCCCCGCAGCCAGGGAAGACCTCCTCTTCTCCGCATTGCCGGCGCAATTCCCGGTGCATGCCACCCATTCCCAGTCGGTGCTTGCCCTGCCGCCCGGCGCCGTGCACCTGGCCGAGAACGATTACGAGCCGCACCACGCATTCCGGGTCGGGACCTGCGCCTGGGGGGTACAGTTCCATCCGGAATACGACGGCCGCATCATGCGCGACTATATCCTGGCCCAGGCAGACAGCCTTGCCGAGGCCGGGCGCGACACCGATGCACTGTTGCAAGCCGTCCGGGAGACACCGACGGCGAGCTCGATTTTGCGGAAATTTGCCAGCCTGGCGTGCGCCTGACGGATAGCCCGTGCAAAGGCAAGAGAATGCTTTTTTACCAGAGGTTTTGTTCTGTTATTCTGGAGATGCTGTCAATCGAAAAGCCGCTGGCGTTTTGCGCCGGACCGCAATAGACTGTCCTCTGATATGACCTGAGTCCGCCGAAAGGAAGATGACATGAAGGATACCCACATCAACCGCGCAGCAGTTCCCGCTCTCGACGAAATCCTCGGACAGACGTTTCCGGTCCTCGATCATGGCCATATCAGAGTCATCGATTACATGGGCGACGACGCGGCCATCGTTCAGGCCGCACGGGTTTCGTACGGCGCCGGCACGAAACAGGTCCATGAGGACCGCGGCCTGATTCGTTACCTGCTGCGCAACGCCCACACGACCCCTTTCGAAATGTGCAAGTTGAAGTTGCATCTCCGGGTGCCGATGGACTGCTGGCGACAATGGATCCGTCACCGCACGGCCTCGGTCAACGAGTACAGCACCCGTTATTCCGAGGCGATTGCCGACCAGCAGGGGACCCTGCCGGGCGAGTGGCGGCTGCAGACGGCCCTGAACAAACAGGGCAGCGAGGGCTTCCTCGATCCCAGCGAGGGCGAGCTTCTGACTGCCGAGGAAGAGGACTTTCATCGCTCCGCAAAAGACCTCTACCAATCCCGCATCGACCGTGGCGTGGCCCGGGAGCAGGCCCGCAAGGACCTGCCGCTCTCCACCTACACCGAGGCCTACTGGTCGATCGACCTGCACAACCTGCTGCACTTCCTCTACCTGCGCATGGATGCGCATGCGCAATATGAAATCCGTCAGTATGCCACCCTGATCGGTGAAGAGATCGTCGCGCGCTGGGTACCCTTCGTCTGGGAAGCCTTCCGTGACTATCGGCTCAACGCCATGCGCATGTCCGGCCTGGACGTCGAGTTGATGCGCTTGCTGATCGCCGGAGATCAGGCCGGGGCACGGGCATGGCTGCTCGAAAAGGGCTGGGTCGACCAGAAGGGTAAAGCGTCACGCGAAGCGCGCGAATTCGCTGCCAAGGCGGACGCCCTCGGCTTGACCATGCCGGACTGCTCGGGTTAGGGAAAAACCATGATGATCTTCCGGTGCCTTCTCCTGCTCGTTGCATGCCTGGCTTGCCTGTGCGCTGGCGCCTTCGCCGGCGAGGCCGACGTCGTCGAGGTTGTTGTGGCAGCCAACGACCGGAGCGGCTACAACTTCACCGTGACGGTCGCGCACGGCGACACCGGTTGGGACCATTATGCCGACCGCTGGGAAATCCTGGATGGCGACGGCAACATTCTGGGAACGAGAACCCTGCATCATCCCCATGTCAACGAACAGCCTTTCACCAGAAGCCTCTCCGCGGTCGAAATCCCGGATCATGTCAAAGAGGTCACAGTCAGGGCCAATGATCGTGTGCACGGCCATGGTGGCAAAGTTGTTTCCGTTGAGTTGAAAGGCAACCCCTGATGGCTTTAGCAGACACCCGGGAAAAGATGGCAAAACAGTGGCAGAACGCCCGCCTGCCTGAAGCAGGGGTGGCGCTGGCTCTTGGTGGTGGCGCCGTGCTGGGCGCCGCTCACATCGGTGTACTCAAAGCCCTGGATGCATACGGCATCAAGATCCAGCGTATCTCCGGCACCAGCATCGGTGCCATGATCGCCGCGCTGTACGCTTTTGGCAAAACTCCCGAGGAAATCGAACAGAGTGTCATCGAGCTGGAGTGGCTGGACGTTACCAGCTTCACTCTGTCGAGGTTCGGGATTCTCAGCAATGACGACCTGGGCAGCCAGGTCGCAAACCTGCTCGGCAACGTGGACATTGCCGACGCCCGAATCCCCCTCTACCTGATCGCAACAGACCTCACCCACGGGACAAAAATCGTCCTCAGCAAAGGTGATGTTTCGCGTGCAGTGATGGCCAGCACCTGTATTCCGGGGATTTTCGTCCCTGTCGAGATTGATGGTGAGCTGCTGGTTGATGGCGGTCTGATCGAAAATGTTCCCGTCTCGCCTCTGCGCGAGGCCGGTGCCAGCTTTGTCATCGGCGTCAATCTCAGTGCCGGACACGATTACCAGCGCCCGCAAGACATCATCGATGTCTTTGCCAACGCCATTGATATTGCCATTGACAATGTGACCCGGTCACAGACCAGCGAGGCCGACCTGGTCATCGCACCGCGGCTCTCGTCCTACAGTCGCAGAGATATGAGCCGTGTTCCTGAACTGATCGATGAAGGTTACCGCAGCACTGAGCAACTTCTGGATAAACTGGAAAGCTGAACGGTCGCAATCAGTGATCTCCTCCACGCAGGTTGCCCAAGATTTCCCGCTCCTTTTTCAATGCTTCGTTGCTGTGTGACCAGAGATAGTAATTCTCCAGCCCCATGACACTGAGCCCGGCAAAGAAAACCGCCCAGAAGTTGTCAGGCAGCACACCGGAGAGAAAGTAGAAGGCATAGAACGCGGTGAAGAAAGCCGCATGGATCAGGCCTCGGAAAGGCTTGATGTTGCGGCTCATGCGGGCAAGGGTGCCGACGATGCCGGAGAAGGCGTAAATCACCAGGGCCAGGCTGATCATTTCCGAGGGCGGTGGCGTACCAAGGAATCTGCGGAAATCTTCCGTGAGTTCGGGCAGGAATGAGAAGTTGTCGTAGGCGCCGAAGCTGACCAGCAGGAACAGGACCATCGACCAGAGACCCGCTAAAGAAGCCCTTTCCAGGCGGCGTATGCGGGCCTCGACCCGTTGCCGCAGGCCTTCACGACCTGGCATTGTCTGCCCGTCTGGATGTGGCCCCGCCTGGCTCATGATCCTCTCCCTCTCCAATCCGGCTGGAGTCAGAAGCGTATCTCCCGGTGTTCAGGACAGTGGTTTTGTCGATGGGACTTCTGCGCTTTTGTCCTGACGCTCCTCGAG
>JBFLJZ010000352.1:0-3351 GCA_040882925.1 Desulfuromonadales bacterium | reverse complement strand
AGCGCCAGGACGATATAAAAGCCGATCTTCAGGCGCTTGATGTTCTGCGGATGGTCGAACCAGCTGTATTCCTTCTTGTTTTTCATGGTGCAATCCCCAAGGCCATCTGGGCTAACCGGAGCGGCCAATCATGCAGGAAGAACAGCAGCAGCGAACCGAGCGCGGTGAGGCAAAGCGGCACCAAGCAGAAAGCCGGTGCTTCCTTGTAACCGGTCTCTTCTCCCTCCGGTGCTGCGGCAAAAAAAGCCCGGTAGACAATCGGCAGGAAATAGGCCGCGTTCAAAAGTGAGCTGACCAGCAGAACCAGCAGCAAGATCAATTGGCCACCGTCGACCGCGCCGATCACCAGATTCCATTTGCTGATGAATCCGCCCAGCGGCGGCATGCCGATAATGCTCAACGAGCCGACAAAAAAAGCCAGAAAGGTGATCGGCATGCGGCGACCCAGGCCATCCATCTGGCTGATATATTTCTTCTTGCTGGCCACATAGATCGCTCCGGCACAGAAAAACAAGGTGATCTTGCCGAAGGCATGCATTGCCAGGTGCATGACACCGCCAAGGCGGCCGATTGCCGACAGCATGCCGGCACCCAGCACCATGTAGGAGAGTTGCCCGACCGTCGAGTAGGCCAGTCGGCGCTTCATGCTGTCCTGGGTCAGGGCAACCAGCGAGGCGACCAACAGGGTGACCGAGGCAAGCGTGGTAATGATGACGCTCAGACTGGCCGCTTGCAAGGTTTCCGGACCGAGGATATGAAACACGACCCGGAAGATCGAAAAAACCCCGGCCTTGACTACGGCCACACCGTGCAGGAAAGAGCTGACCGGGGTCGGTGCAACCATGGCAGCCGGCAGCCAGCCGTGGAAGGGCATCAGGCCGGCTTTGGCGAAACCGAACAGGAACAGCACCAGCAGCAATGCCAGCAGCTCTGGCGAGGCCTTGCCGGCGAGGATGCCGCCCTGGGTAAAGTCGAGGGTGCCGGCCGACGTATAAGTCATGAGCATGGCCGGCAGCGCAAAACCGATCGACGTGCCGATGATATAGGTCAGGTACTTGCGCCCGGAGGCCCTGGCCTCGGCATTCTGCTCATGAGTAACCAGCGGGTAGGTCGAGAGCGACAGCACCTCGTAAAACAGGTACATGGTCAACAGGTTGGCGGAAAAAGCGATGCCGATGGTGGCCGAAATGGCCACGGCGAAGGAGGCGAAATAACGGGTCTGGGCGTGCTCTTCCAGCGCCCGCATGTAACCGATCGAATAGATCGAGGTAAACAACCAGAGACAGGAAGCGACCAGGGCAAACACCATGCCCAGGGCATCGACACGCAGTTCGATCGGCACGCCCGGCAGCACCTGCGCGATGGTGAAGACATAGCTCTCGCCCGACAGGACCCCGGGGAGCAGGGACGCGACGATACTCAGCTTGATCACCGCAATCAGGATGGTCCAGCTCTCACGCAGGTTCGGCCGGCGATCAGAGAGGATGATCGGCAGAGCGCCCAGCAGCGAAACCAGGATTGCGGCCAGCGGCCATATGGAGAAGGTCGGTGCCATATCTTTACTTTACGTTTTAAAAGCCGGCCGGGACGATCAGGCTGATGATGTTGTCGACCAGCGGCCCGGTGCTCAGGCCGACGACGACCAGGAGCAGGGCGGTCAGGACCAGCGGCTTGAGCATCCACCAGGGCGCTTCGCGGCGCTCTGCACTGGCATGCTCGTGATGCTCGCCGTCGGCCAGGGACCCGAAGTAGGCCAGCTCAATAATTCTGAAAAAGAGCACCACGTTGATCAGGCTGCTGGCAACCAGGGCGATGACAAATTCCCAGTGGTTGCCGTCGATGCCGCCGAGAATCAGGTACCACTTACTGAAAAAACCGCAGGTCGGCGGCACGCCGATCATGGCAAGGGCCCCGAGGGTGAAGGCCGCCATGGTGATTGGCATGCGGCGAAAAATACCCTGCAGCGAAACCAGCGACACGCTGCCCTGCCGGAAGATGATCGCCGCAACGGCGAGGAACAGGCAAAGGGTCATCAGGGCGTCATTGACGATATGCAGCACCGCGCCGGTCAGGCCGTTGGCGTTGGCGAGGAAGACGCCGCCGACCATGTAGCCGACTTCGGCGATGATGATGTAAGTCAGCATACGCCGCAGGTCTTTCTGGCCCAGGGCCATACAGGAGCCATACAAGATGGCGAACGCCGCCGTCCATATTACCCCTTTGATCACCCAGTCATGGGTAAAGACCAGGGCCGGGGTGTACATCGATAAAATCACGCGGACCATCAGGTATACGGTGACCTTGGTCATCAGCGGCGCCACCAGGGTGCCGGCACCGGTCGGTGCCTGGCTGTAGGCGTTGGGCAGCCAGGTGTGCAACGGGAAAAACGCCATCTTGATCCACAGACCGACCAGGACGAAGGCGATGGCCGTGGTGGTGGCGACAGGGGCGTTCAGAGTCGGTAGGATGCGCGCGATGTCCGCCATATTCAGAGTGCCGGTCAGGATGTAGATGTAGCCGACGCCAAGCAGGTAGAAACAGGCGCCGATCGTGCCCATGATGATGTATTTGAAACTGGAAAGCACTGCCCGGCCACGGCCCATGGCAACCAGGCCATAGGTGGTGATCGAGGTGATTTCCAGCAAAACATAGAGGTTGAAAGCATCCGCGGTCACGATCAGACCGTGCAGGCCGGTGATCAGGATCAGGTAGAGAGTGAAAAAAAAGGCCTCCCGGCCGGGGAGCTCCTGCTCGACGCTTTTCAGTGCGGAAAAGGAGGCGAGCAGAGCCACGACGGAGACCAGCACCATCATCATCGCGCTCAGGGGGTCGACCACCAATTCGATGCCATAGGGCGGTCGCCAGTTGCCAACCGTGTAACTGATCGTACCGTGGTTGAGCACGCGGCCCATTACGACGATTGCGCAGAGCAGGGAAAAGCTCAGGGAGCCCAGCACCAGGGGGGCGATCAGCTGCCGTCGGCTTCTGCCGAAGAGGTTGACGGCAAGCGCCGTGAGAAGCGGCACGACCAGCACGAAGAGGTGTAGGTTCGTCGGGCTCATTTGCTCAGCTTCTCCAGGATCTCGTCTTCTTCGAGAGTGCCGAACTCCTTGTGAATGCGGATCAGGACAGACAGGGCGACGCCGGTAACGCTGACGCCGACAACGATCGCCGTCAACATCAGGACGTGAGGCAGCGGGTTGTCGACACTCGAAGCGTCGATATTGCCGGCCAGGGCCTGGTACTTGTCGACAATCGGGATGGAGCCGCCCTTCTTGACGCCGGTGGAGACGAAGAACAGGATGATGGCGGTCTGGAAGATGTTCATGCCGAGCAGCTTCTTGACCAGGT
>JBFLJZ010000351.1:0-3775 GCA_040882925.1 Desulfuromonadales bacterium | reverse complement strand
GCATAAACGCCCGGCCACCGTGCGGAAAGCTCCCGTCCCATGCCGGCGAAATGGTTGCCGGAGCCGGGGAAGACAAAAGCGACCCGGCCCTGGAGTCCGAGCGGCTCGGGGGCATAGAACACCCGGTCACGCAGCTGCGCCGACAAGCTGCCGCCGTTGCCGCCGAGTGCTGCGGACGGGTTCTGCTGAAGCGACCGCGTTGCGTGTTCCAGCTGGTCGAGAAGTTCCGAGCGGTTTGCCGCCACCACGGCCAGACAAAGCCTGTTCTCCGGGTCATGGCGAACCTCGCGGGACCAGCCAATCGCCAGCGGTTCGATGCCCTTGCCGGGAGCCATGGCAACAAATTCCCGCAGTCGCGCGATCTTCTCGAGCACACGATTGACTTCATCCGCGGCGAGGACGAAAAGACCTTCGTCAAGTGCTCCGAGGGGCCGATCGGCAAAGCGCGCGGCCGGATGGCCACCCTTGGCTTCGACCCCTTCGAGCAGGACGTGGCAGCAGGTTCCGTCAACCCCGAGACCGGCAACCAGGGCCCGGCGCGGCCCGTCGGCACGGTTTCTCAGCCAGTATTGTGCTGCACACGGGGCAATGAAGCTGCGCTTGCCGCGAACCCATTCGTAACGCATCGTCTGCAGGTTGCGCAGCGGCGGCAGGACCTGCTGTTCCAGGCAGACAGCCGCCTTGACCAGCGACACCAGGCCGGCGGCAGCGCCGGTGTGGCCGACATCGGCCTTGGCGCTGCCGATATAACAGGGATTGGGTGACTCGCTGCCACCGAACACGGCGCTCAAAGCGTCGGCTTCGAGAGCATCCTCGGTCGCGATACCACTGCCGTGGGTCTCCAGGTAGCTGACCGATTCCGGCTTCGCACCGGCCTCCTGCATCGCCCGCTCGATCGATTGGTGACAGGCGGCCTGATCGGGGTCACAGCTTTCCACTTGTCCGCCGGTGGCCGTACCGACCCCCTTGATGACGGCATAGATTCGGTCACCATCCTGCTGGGCATCGTCGAGCCGCTTGAGGATCACCGCAACCGCCCCTTCGCCGATCATGGTGCCATCGGCGTGCTTGTCAAACGGCCTGGCCGTACCGCTTGTCGAAAACGGCTTGGCCGGGTGCTGACCGAGTACCGAGCGCACGTCACCGGCCATATCGGCCGCGCCGACGATCGCCCGGTTGATCGATCCTTCCTGCAGGGCACGCACCCCGACCTCAAGCGCCCTGAGTCCGGAATTGTCTTCACTGCAGAGCGTGAAGCTCGGCCCGCCGACCCGGAATTCCTTGGCCACCCGGCTGGCAACGATGCTGCCGAGCGCGCCCATCACCCGGTTGGCGCTCAAGGCCGGGCCGGCCGCATCGCGCAGCGCGGCAATCCATGCCTTTAGTTCCGCATCGCTCAGCGTCGTGCCCAGCTGTTCTGCCCAGCGACCGGCAAACGTCTGCATCCCCCAGCGGACGCTGAAGTTGGTGGCATTCAGGTCGAGTCCGGCACCGATAAAGACCCCGGTAAAGAGCAGGTCTTCTTTTTTCAGACCGGCATCCTGCAACGCCTGGTCGGCCGCCTCGAGCATCAGCAGCTGGCGGGGCAGCATCTCCTCGATCTCCTTCGGCGGGATACGGAATTGTCCCGGCGCCGCATCAGCCTGCTTGACAAAGTGCCCCTTGAAATCGATCTGGTCGAAGCGGCGATTTTTGAACCAGCGGCTCTGTTGCGCTCCCCACCAGCGCGACGGTGGCTCGGCTTTCTGCTCGGCGTCTCCCCCCAACAGACGGCTGCGCAGGCGGTCGAGCGAATCCCATGGACCCACATGCGCACCGATACCGACGATCGCGACCGGCTGCGGCTTCTTTTTGAAAGACGGATGATAGGCAACCGAACTTTTGGCGGGTTTTTGCGGCAGCCATTCTTCGACCAGCAGGTGGGCGTTGATGCCACCGAAGCCAAAGGCGCTGACTGCCGCCCGACGGGGCTCGCCCTGCTTGCGTGACTTCCACGGCTTCGGCTGCTGCAGGACACGGAACGGGCTGTGATCGAGCTCGATCCCTTTGGCCGGCTGCGCAAAATTCGCGGTCGGCGGCAAGGTCCGTTCCCTGATCGCCAGCAGGACCTTCATCAGGGCCGCGGATCCGGCAGCGGTCAACAAGTGCCCGATGTTCGATTTCACCGAACCGATCACGCACTGCCCGGCCTGCCAGCCCTTGTCTCCCCACAGGCTTTTCAGACTGGAAAATTCAACCACGTCGCCGACCGGGGTGCCGGTGGCGTGACACTCGATCATATCGACGTCGGCTGGCGACCAGCCGGCCTGCCGGTAAGCAGCGCGCATCGCCCGCAACTGCCCTTCGGACGCCGGTGCCAGCAGGCTGCCGCCGAGATCGTTGGAGAGCCCGATGCCACGGATCACGGCATAGATATGATCGCCGGCGCGCACCGCATCCTCGGTGCGCTTGAGCAGGAACATGCCGCTCCCCTCGCCGACCACCAGGCCGTCGCCCTTGCTGTCGAACGGCGAGCAGGTACCGGACGGTGACAGGGCGTGCAGCTGGGAAAAGCCCATCTGCGTATAAAGCGAGTCAGGACGTGACAGGCCGCCGGTCAACATGGCATCGGCGCGTCCGGCCAGCAGCTCGTCAACCGCCAGCTTGATGGCATAAAGGGATGAAGCACAGGCCGCATCGAGCGTGTAACAGGTGCCGCCCAGGCCGAGCGCCTTGGCGAGGATTCCGGCCGGCAAACCGGCAACGTAGCGGTTCAGCGGGGCAACGCCGGACAGCTTTGGTTGCACGTCAGCGTCAAGCAGCTGCTCTGCAAAGGTGCTGCCGAGAATCTCTCTGGCCATGGTCGAGGCATGTTCGCTGGGCAGCGCGAGGTTGCCGATGATCAGGCCGACCCGTTGCCGGTCGAGCTGGTCGGTCCGGCCATCCCGGAAGGCCTGCTGACCGGCCCGCAACAGCAGGCGAAACATCGGGTCCAGGCCGCCGAGAAAATCGGCGGCGATCTCCAGGCCGGCGATTGCCGCCGGGTTGCTTTCATCATCGATGTAGCAACCCTTCTTCGAATAGATTTTATCGGCCGCACCGATCGCCGGATCATAGGCGGTGTCCGGGTCCAGCAGCCAGCGTCCCGGCGGCGGCTGCCGCGAGGTATCGAGGTTACCGGAAATCGTTTCCCAGAAACGGTCGAGGGTCGGTGACATTGGGAAAATGCCGCCGACCCCGACGATCGCTACCGACTGACCATGCTTCATGCTCAGGCAGCCCCCTGCAACCTGTTCTTCTGGAAGCTCGCGTTCAACGACGCATCAATCACGCATTCGTAGTCTTCGATGCGTGCAATCAGGGCACCGCTGCCCGGGTCGACAAAATCGATTTCCGCTGCCGCCTTGCTGGCACTCTGCCGGGTGATGCGAATCCGGATCTCGGCACCACTCTCGGGGAATCGATCGAAGTACTGGCGATAGCGTCCGGCGAAGACCGGCAGGGAGCCGGACTTGTAGCGTTCGAAGCTCCAGAGAATCATCAGCTGGAAGCTGCTGTCCAGCACCAGCGGGTCGGCCAGCCAGGAGTTCCGCAGCGGCTGCCTGATCCATTCGGCCGGCAAGGGGGCCGGACGCACGACCGAGGCAATCGCCTCACCCGAACAACCCAGAACTTCGCGGATACCGTGGAAATCGGGTCCGTGGAAGAGCCGGTCGGGCCGGTAGGTTTCCGCGATGGTCCGGTCGTAAGCCTGCAGCTCCGGTCGCGCCATGGCCGGCTTGCCTTCCGGCAAGCT
>JBFLJZ010000080.1:0-3429 GCA_040882925.1 Desulfuromonadales bacterium | reverse complement strand
GGCAAATCGCAGAACCTGCCGTTTTGTGACGAATCTCACAGCGGCAGCGAGACCTCGCCGATCGAATTCAAGGTCAAGCGTCGCCAGAAAGTTTTCCTCTGCGGCTGCGGCTTGACCGGCGATCAACCCTACTGCGACGGCAGCTGCGGCGTCTCCCTGGCCAACCGGGAATAGTCAAAACAAGGGACGCGGGACGTGGGACGCGGGACGCGGCAAACCGACAAATCAAAAAAATCAGTGGCCCGGTTCCATTTCCATGCCGGGCTTGCAGAGTTGCTGGTTCGCCGATATCGCGCTGATGCTCCGAGCTATCGTTTCCGAGACCAACCGGGGATCAAGGATGCCATCGAAGCGATGGGCATCCCGCACACCGAAGTCGATGTGATCCTCGCCAACGGGCTCTCGGTCAACTTCTCTTACCCCCTGCAAGACAATGACACGATTGATGTTTATCCGGTTTTTGCCGATATTCCGATCACCCGACCGTTAAAACTCAGCCCTCGTCCCCCGCATCCCGCCGCTTTCGTGATCGATGTCCACCTCGGCAAACTGGCCCGCCGGCTGCGCCTGCTCGGTTTTGATGCCTGTTACAGCAACGCTTTTGCTGACGCCGAAATCATGGCTGTCGCTGAACGGGAAGACCGCATCATCCTGACCCGTGATACCGGTATCCTCAAGCACCGCAAGGTCAGGCATGGCTACCTGGTGCGCAGTGATCATCTCGACGGCCAGTTGCGTGAAACCCTGAAACGCTACGACCTGTCTGGCCGGATTCAGTTGTGGTCACGCTGCATGCTGTGCAACGGCTTGATGGAAAAGGTCAGCAAAGCCGAGGTGGAGCCTTTTCTCGAGCTAAAGACCAGGCTCTATTATGCAGATTTTCAGCGTTGCTCGAGCTGTGGCCGAGTTTACTGGAAAGGTTCCCATTACCAAGAAATCAAGCAATGGCTCGATGACTTCCTGATAAAAGCTTCTCTCCTGTAGCATTTCTCTGTTTCAACGGAACTTTTGCCGCCTGACTCGCACAATTATGAAAACATGATACAATCCAGATTATCTTGGTCATAATTTCTAACCAACGGAGATTGTCATGAAAATCATATCAACTGTTTTAGCTGTCTTTCTCTTCACTTGTACCGCGTATGCGGCAGGGCAAACGGTCGATTACCAGGTCGGTGGAGCAGATTACGAAGGTTACTATACCAGCCCGGCAGCCGGGGCCCCGCTGGTCATCCTGTTGCACGACTGGGACGGCCTGACCGACTACGAAGTCAAGCGTTCGGAGATGCTGGCCGAACTGGGCTACGCGGTTTTTGCTGCCGACCTGTTCGGCAAAGGCATCCGCCCGACCGAGATGGTCGATAAAAAGCAGCACACCGGGGAATTGTACAAGGATCGAGCCAAACTGAGAGCATTGATCCAGGGCGCAGTCGACGAAGCGAAACAGCAGGGCGCCAACACCGGCAACGCAGTCGTCATGGGCTATTGTTTCGGTGGTGCCGCGGTGCTTGAATATGCCCGTTCCGGCGCCGATGTCAAAGGCCACGTCACCTTCCACGGCGGGTTGAGCACGCCGGAAGGGCAGGATTACAGCAAGGCGAAGGGCCAGGTCCTGATTCTGCATGGCACTGCCGACAGCGCGATTACCATGGCTGATTTTGCCGCGCTGGCAGACGAGCTGGAAGCTCACGGTGTGCGGCATGAGATGATTAGCTACGGCGGCGCACCGCATGCGTTCACCGTGTTCGGTGCAGAACGTTATCGTGAAGATGCCGACCGTAAATCGTGGCAACGCTTTGTTGCATTCCTTGACGAGACACTGCGTTAAACGCAGCTGAGTTATGCTCTTGCCATCGCCCCTGAGACGGCACCGTTTGCAGACCGCCTCAGGGGCAATGCTCTGCGCAGGCTGTGAACAAATCGGTTTTTAGTGGCATAAGCGGTATCGTCCTTGAGGCAAAACGTGTATTCTCTATAGTGCCAACCGAGATTAACCTGCCACTATGGAGATATGATGGAATACCTGATCGCATGGCTTGTGTTCCCTTTTGCCACGGCGTCCCTGGCCCGTGGTAAAAAACGCAATATTTACCTGTGGGGCCTCCTGGGCCTCTTGCTCGGTCCTTTTGCCATTTTAATCGTCGCCTTGATTAAACCGGCTCCCGGAGCGGACCAGGGCTACAATTAATCTTTTTCAGCATGCCATGAAGGTCTATTGCATGTTCTCCCGTTTTCACCCGCTGTTGAAGTGTCGCTCGACTGATTTTCTGCAATTATGCGCGTTCCTGTTACTGGTATCCGGTCTCTGCTGGGGTTTGCAGCAGGGCGCCGAGAACCTCGGTTATAACTGGCATTGGTCACGAGTGCCGCGCTACCTGGTGACGTCGACAGCTGACGGCTGGCAAGCCGGTCCGTTACTGCAGGGTCTCTGGCTGACCCTGCAGATTACCGCGATCAGCCTTGTGCTCGCCTTCCTGGTCGGTTTGATAACGGCATTGATGCGGCTTTCCAGGAGTCGCATGTCGATCATCCTGGCGAAAGTTTACCTGGAGGCGATTCGCAACACCCCGTTGTTGATCCAGATCTTCATCATCTATTTTGTCTTTGCTCCGATCCTTGACCTCGGGCGCCTGTCCTCGGCGGTACTGGCCCTCAGCCTTTTCGAAGGGGCTTACGCTTCGGAAGTTATCCGCGCAGGCATCCTCGCTGTCCCGGCAGGCCAGTCCGAAGCTTCGGCGTCGCTCGGTATGAGCCGGTATCACAATTACCGGTTGATCATCCTGCCCCAGGCGCTGCGCAAAATGATCCCGCCCCTGACCAGCCAGGGAATTTCACTGATCAAGGATTCGGCCCTGGTCTCGACGATTGCCATTTATGATTTGACCATGCAGGGGCAGCAGATCGTTGCAGAAACCTTCCTGACCTTTGAAATCTGGTTCACTGTGGCCGCAATCTACCTGATTGTGACCTTATCGCTTGCGTTGCTGGTCAAATTCCTTGAAGGCCGGCTGATGCTCCATGAAGCTTAAAACATCAGACTGGAGGTTGTTATGTTGAAAAAAACTTTTTTACTGCTCTTGGTCTCGTTAATTATCGCGGCCCCGCTTTGGGCAGCCGAGACGCGCCAGGAAATGGTCAGGCAAAGCACGCTTGAACAGATCGTCGGGAAAAACCGGATGCGGGTCGGGTTTTCGACTTTTGTACCATGGGCGATGAAAGACAAGCAGGGCGGCTACACGGGTTATGAGATCGAAGTCGCCAGGCAACTGGCCAAAGACATGGGCGTTGAGGTCGATTTTGTCCCCACCAAGTGGTCAGGGATCATCCCGGCCCTTCTGACCGGTAAATTCGACATCATTATCGGTGGTATGGGGATTACTCCGGAGCGCAATCTCAAGGTCAATTTCAGTGACCCTTACGAATATTCCG
>JBFLJZ010000079.1:0-3060 GCA_040882925.1 Desulfuromonadales bacterium | reverse complement strand
GCAACGATTACAACAAACCGTACAAAAAGTCGGCCCGCGTGGTCGGCGACGTCATCGGTAAATACCATCCCCACGGCGACTCGGCTGTCTACGATACGATTGTCCGTATGGCCCAGGATTTTTCCATGCGTTATCCGCTGGTCGACGGCCAGGGCAACTTCGGGTCGATTGATGGCGACTCGGCTGCGGCCATGCGTTACACGGAAGTCCGCATGGACCGCCTGGCCCATGAGTTGCTGAACGACATCGACAAGGAAACCGTCGACTTCGGGCCCAACTATGACGACTCTCTGGCAGAACCATTGGTGCTGCCGTGCAAATACCCCAACCTGCTGGTCAACGGTTCCGAAGGAATCGCGGTCGGCATGGCAACCAAGATTCCGCCGCATAACCTCGTCGAAGTCATCGACGGCCTGGTGGCCATGATCGACAACCCGAAACTCGACGATGAAGCACTGCTGGGGATCGTTCCCGGGCCCGATTTCCCGACCGGTGGATTCATCCTTGGCCAGGAAGGAGTGAAAGAAGCCTATCGTACCGGTCGCGGCATTATCCAGATGCGCGCTCGTGCGCTGGTTGAGCAGAACAAGCGCACCGGGCGGGAGAGTATCATCGTCACGGAGATTCCCTTCCAGGTTAACAAGGCACGCCTGATTGAAAAGATTGCTGACCTGGTCAAAGAAAAAAGGATCGAGGGCATCTCAGATCTGCGCGATGAATCGGACCGTGACGGCATGCGCATCGTTGTCGAACTGAAAAAAGAGGCGATTCCGCAGGTGATTATCAACCAGCTCTACAAGATGACCCCGATGCAGTCGTCGTTCGGCATCATCATGCTGGCAATCGTCGCCGGCCAACCCCGGATCCTGTCGCTGCGCGAAGTGCTGGCCAATTTCATCGAGCACCGCAAGGAGATCATCACTCGCCGAACCCTGTTCGAACTGAAAAAAGCCGAAGCCCGGGCCCATATCCTGGAGGGCCTGAAAATCGCTCTCGACAATCTCGACGAGGTCATCCAGACGATCAAGTCCAGCGCCAATCCTGCCGAAGCCAAAGAACGGTTGATTGCCGGCTTCGACCTGAGCGCGATTCAGGCCCAGGCAATTCTCGACATGCGGCTGCATCGCCTGACCGGTCTCGAACGGGACAAGATCATCGATGAGTACAATCAGGTCCTCGCGCTGATCAAGCGTCTCAAGGAGATTCTCGGTAGCGAAGCAGAGATCTTCACGATCATCAAGAGAGAACTGATCGAGACCAGGGAGCGGTTCGGTGATCAACGCCGCACCGAGATCGTCGAAATGACGGCGGATCTTTCAATCGAAGACCTGATCGTCGAGGAGGATATGGTCGTTACCGTATCGCACTCGGGTTATATCAAGCGCAACGCGGTATCGCTCTACCGGGCGCAGCGACGCGGCGGCAAGGGTGCAACCGGGATGCGGCCGAAGGAAGAGGATTTCGTCGAACGCCTCTTTATCGCTTCGACCCACAGCTATATTCTGATTTTCACTAATCGCGGCAAAGTCTACTGGCTTAAGGTCCATGAAATCCCGCAAGGCGGCCGCGCTGCGCGCGGCAAGGCGATCGTCAACCTGCTCAACCTGCAGGATGACGAGAAAGTTATGACCATTTTGCCGGTGAAAGAATTCGAAGAAGGCAAGTTCATCATTACCGCGACCTGCAACGGCACGGTGAAGAAGACCGACCTGATGGCCTATTCCAATCCGCGTCAGGGCGGCATTATCGCCTTGACGATCGATGCAGGCGACAGCCTGATTGCCGCCCGCCTGACCGACGGCTCCATGGATATCCTGATGGCCAGCCGCAACGGCAAGTCGATCCGTTTCAACGAGTCCGATGCCAGGCCGATGGGGCGCACTGCCCGCGGGGTCAGGGGGATGATGCTCGAGGGCGATGACCAGATCATCGGTATGGAAGTGGTTTCCGATGCAACCGCAGCGACCCTGGTTTCAGTGACTGAAACCGGCTACGGTAAACGGACCAGCCTGAAAGAATACCGGGTCCAGAGCCGTGGTGGCAAGGGCATTATCACGATCAAGACCGGCGGCCGCAATGGTCAGGTTGTCGATGTCAAGCTGGTGGATGACGATTCCGACCTGATGTTTATCACCGATCGCGGCAAGGTACTGCGTACCCGGGTCAAGGCATTGTCGATTATCGGCCGCAACACCATGGGTGTGCGCCTGATGGTCCTCGAACCAGATGAGCGGATTGTTGCTGTGGCCAAACTGGCAGAGAAGGAAGATGACGAAGGAAATCCAGAAATTGAAGAAACAGCTCCTGATGGAGGAGCTCCAGCGCCAGGGAAAGGTGTTTAACGGGCGGCTCTGGATTCTTCTTGGTCTGGTGCTGGTGGCCCTGGTTACCGGTGGAACTTACTGGTATCAGGCAACACTGCAGACGAGACTTGAAGAGACATTCCAGGAAGGTCTGGCCCTGCGGCAATCGGGCAGGTATGCCGAGGCTGTTGAACTGTTTAGCAACCTGCACGATGCTTACCCCGCTTTTGAACGCGTCCCGGAGGCTCTTTTTCAAAAGGCTGAAATTCTGGACATTTACCTGTTCCGCCATTCCGATGCACTGCTGACCTACCTGCTTCTGGAGAGGGACTACCCGGAAGCCCCCGAGGTGGAACCGGCCCGGCGTCAGGTGGCGATGCTTTACAAGTACCGTCTCGATGATTGCGGTCTGGCGATCTCTGCCTACCAGAAGGTCCTCGACCTGCCCGGTCCCGGCAATGACCAGTTGCAGTACGAAGTTGCCGACTGTTATTTCCGCCTGAATAATTTTGAACAAGCCCGGATAGAGTTCGAAAGCCTGCTGAACAGCTATCCCGAAAGTGACCTTGCCGCCGAGGTCCGCTACCGCATCGCCATGACCTATGCCCTGGAAGGCAAGCTGCCTGACGCTGCCGCAGCTTACCGGCTGGTCATTCAGGGTTGGCCAGATAGCCCGTACGCGATCGAAGCCAGCTTCGGCCTGGCAAAGGTGCTCGAGGAACAGGAGGAGCTGCTCGAAGCACTGAAGATTCTTGAT
>JBFLJZ010000350.1:0-32128 GCA_040882925.1 Desulfuromonadales bacterium | reverse complement strand
ATATAACGTCGCATAATATATATTATGTAAACTTATAGGCTTTGCAGTCTCTGGCCATGAATGACGTGCGACGTTTACTTCGCTTTTCGATGACATGCTACATTGTCTACCAGTCCGCGGCGAGATCATTGCTCTTGATATATTCCCGTATCACATTCATTTCATTCAGGCTGATCCCGACGAAGCCCAGACCCATACCGACAGGAAGATCACGTTTTAAGGGTGGCACCCCTTCATTGACCCAGGCGACCCGGGTTCGGCAAGAGACGACTTTGTCAATCTTGGGTAAACTGAATTCAAGGAAAAGATGTGTGCCGACTGGAAAGAGTTTGGTCGATGATACAAATATACCGCCGGTATTGATATTGACCGTGTAATCGGTCAGCAGCATGTCCCTCTGCTCGCCGAACTTAATTTTAATATGCGAAGCGTATCTGGGCTCCTTCCGTTCGTTAACATCGAGGTACTTTTTGGCAAAAGACAGAAACATGGTCCGTTTGATCGGCTTGGTAATGACACCGTCGCAACCTGCATCGATACAGCGGGACTTGTCCTCTTCGCCACCAGCAGATGTAACCATTACGATCGGTATATGCTTGCCGTTCTCTGACGCCTTTATCAGCCGGCAGCATTCATCGCCATCCATCCCCGGCATATACAGGTCCATGTAAATAAGGTCAGGACGTTCAGCTTCGATGATCTTGAGGGCCTCTTCACCACTCTTGGCAGAAAGGATTTCGAAGACTTCCTTGCGTTGCAGAAATGTCTTTTCAAGTTCTATAAACAAACTTACATCGTCAACCAAAAGTATTTTCCTTTTGGTCTCTTTGAATGACACCGCAGGCCTTGTCAGGCCGAACGTGGATTTTAAGTTCTGACTCTCTTTCATATGTTCATCCTTAAAGGTAAATGAGGGCTTTGTTTACGAGACTAGAAAGCAGAAAACAAGCCAAATAAATATTTCAATCGGAGAACTTTTAAAAACCACAAATAATCAGATACTTAGACATTTCTGCGGTCTATATCGAGACCAATTTTGGTACTATGATGAAGCAGAAGTGTGCCGCTGCAATATTGATCGACAAGCGCTGTGCTTACAGGAGACTGTTAATTGTCTCTGACCTACGCTATTTGGCTAAAACTGAAATGCGTTAGCAAGCTGGCGCAGGGGATTTTTCACATCATAGAACCCTACTGATTGTGCCTGTGATTAGCGGAAGAGATTAACGAAAAGCATCCTGACGATACAAGCGCCAAAAGATAACGACCATAGCAATCGGCGGAAAACGTCGCAAAGTTGCCCCGACTTCTACACGGACGCCAGAGTGTCTTTCTATTTTCCAAAGAATGTAGTCTATGCCGCCTTCAAAAGTGAAAAACCCTTTCAAAAGCCTCAGAAGCGAAAGGACCTTGCCCTGCAGGAGTCTTGCGCGCCAGCCCCAAACATTTAAACGCCTGGCTGTCCCCGATAGCTCAACAGGGTAGCAATAAGTCTCTGAGTCTTCATTGGCATTTACCTTTAAAGGCAATGCTTCAAGAGCGAGCCGGGTCAACGCCCGATAGTACGCCGGATTGGCGTCAAACAAACGTTCTGCGGCCCTCTCCGGATCTTCGGTACGCAATTCCGAGCGATAACTGAGGGCAAGGCCTCTCAGCCAAAGGTCGCGTGCAGAAAACCTTGCATCCATCTGTGGCAGTGTTTGAGATGCAAATCTCATGACAGCACAGGCCAAAGCTGCTAATACCTGGTCTTGAACATCTCCATCACAAACGTAGATTATGCCGGTTTTTTGGGCGAATCTGCCCCACAGATAGGAATGGAACCAATGCTTCGTGCCCTTGCGAAAGTCTGCCACCGTCAGGACGGCATATTTGGCACGCAGCACATGATTTTCAACCGGGATTTCCAGGTAAAAGACGTTGGGTGGCAGCAGTTTGTTGAAAAAAGCCGGGATGCGACTATTGAATGCCGATTTATAGTCATCCACCAAAATGTAAAGATCGGCAAGGCCCTCAGACAGATTACCCGACCGTAGACAGGAGCCGTAAAAAAGCACCGCGCGAACAGACTCGCCGTGCCGTTCACGAGCTGCGTCAGCCAGGGCAATGATGCCGGCTGGCAAGTCCTGTTCCGGCTGCGATCCAATCAATTCTATGATTTTTTCATAGTTTTCTTTATACATGTTATTCATAGGTTTTTAGCATAAAGCTTCAGAATCGACTTGAACAAACAAACCGTGCCGGACCGGCTGAAGATATCGTAATCGGCTGCTTGCCTTTGGTGTACAGTTCACCATCGAGGGTGAAATCCCCCTCCATGTCCAGCTGCACTTCTTCGACGTTGTGACTGGAATATCCATTTGCCGGTGTCGCAAGCCGGCAGCGACCGGAGCCAAACAGTGAGAATAAAACCCTCAACAAGTATTTCGGTTTCGTCTTTACCGCCGTGTAGCGCAACGGACCGTTTTCGGTCCCCCAGTACGGGCGCATGCCGAGGAATAGTCGGTCAAGGGTGCTGGTGAGGACAAAAAGATCGGCCCGTTTTTCGTCTCTGCCGTCATTGATTCGGGTGCTGTTGATGAAAGGCGGAACCCTGTTGCACAATATTGCCAGCAGCAGGCGCAAGATGGTTAACGTCGGCATCAGTTGACCGCGCCAACCCATGGGGTTGTCCTTGCTATGGAAGATCCTGATGCCTTCGCAGATTGCCCCGGCACCGAAAAACATGCCGTAGAGGGTGTCCGAATCTCTCTGGACCCGCAATATCGACCGTGACTGAACGACAAGATCCTTGTTCGTCGATTTCGACCAATTCAGGATGCGTTGCAGGGCCACGACGGGAGAACCGTCCACACCAACATCTCTCGGCAGCATGCTGGTTGTCCCGGCACACAACAGCGATAGCAGCGGTGGCCGCGCAATTTTTTTTTCATTGCCGAGAATTGTCAGAATCGCCTGGACCGTCCCATCTCCACCGTTGACAACCAGCAGTTCGACGCCATTGCCTGAGAAATCGGCAAGAGCCTGGAGGAAGCTTTCAGGCTCGGATGCTTCGCGATGTATGACATCAGGCCAGTCTTTGAGGAGCCGGCAGATCGCCCTGCCCTCCTTCTTGTTGCCGCCGCTCAGCGGGTTGGTCAGGACACCCACCTTAAGGCATCGGCCATTGTTGTAGTCATCACCGGCTTGCCCGAGGGGGCGATTGTCGAGATTGTTCATAACGTTCAGGCCTGAGGGCGGCGGCAGAACCATCTCTGAAAGAACGTCAGTGATTCATCAGAAGGGTCGACATCAAGGAACCATGAACGCAATGGACCTGATTGATTGCGATACTGGAAGCCTCTTATCAGCCGGTGTATTAGAAACATACTTGAGAGGACGGTCCACATACAGACGGCAAAGAGACCAAGGTCGGGATGTCCAAAGAGAAGGAAAAAGGTAAAAAGGACCAGGTTCGGATTTCGTCGTCCGGTGATCAGCCTGAAACAGGAGTCAATAGGTTGCCAACAAAATATACCTGAAGATTCCAGGAAACGCTTAAAGATTCCCTCACAGAGCCTGCCTGCAATATAACCTATTACAGTTAACCAGAGTATCCATGGCACTGAAATACCGATGATTTCCGTATTGACTGAATGCAAGCTCATCCCCCAAGCGATATACCAGAGTGGTGGGAAGATGAGGTCGATACCGTGATCAAAGATGTTCCCGAAGGGGCTATAATTGATCGTAACTCTGGCCAATTTGCCGTCTACCGTATCCAGAAAAGTCATCAACCATGCAGAGATCAACCCCCAGGCATAAGCACCCTCGTAAAACTGAAAGAGGGCCAAAACGGAAAGGACCAGGCTCATACTGGTAACATGGTTCGGGGTGATGCCGTTTCGAGCACACAACCCGGTGACCCATTGTGCTGGTACCGGCCAGAGCCACTTGGTCACCAGGTCGGTCACACCTTTATAAGAACCGTCAAAGAGCCGTTTTTCCAAATTCCGCCGGTTATTTTCAGAGATCGGCAAGAGGTACGGCGGATCAATTTTACGCAGTTTTTTTTGGTATACAGGAACCAGGCTCTCGGCAGACTCTGGGCGCAAGCCGTCCGGATAATCATCAGAGCGACCTTCAGTGATGATCGTCTCTACAGCATTAGCCTTGTCACCATTTACATATGCAGCGACCGGCTGTGGGTTTTGATTGGAGCTAGTTTCAAGAATGATCCCGACCGTTTCTATCATGTTGATGATAATACGTTGATCGTAGAGATAATCGCCTCGCAGAAGCAGGACAGTATCTTCTTTATGAACAGGGCATGTGCCATCATAATGGTTGATGGAGATGCCCTCTTTGTTTAGCATGCGCTCAAGGCGCTCACGAGAGGATAGCCCCCACAATTGGACTGGGCTTTCCTGAATTATTCGTAGATGGATTGGCATAGTCGTCAACTCGGTGTGTTGTTTTTTTGAAGACTTCAGAAACTGAATCGAGCCTATCTAATGATCGCTAGCGACATAATCCCCAGTGGAAAAAACAAGGTCGCTACTATATACTCCCCTCATGGTGGATGTAAAGACAGAGAAAGCGTCACTCACGACAGAGAATAACACTGGATCAACCCAGTTGACACGACCTGGTAACTTTTGCTTAGCACATCTTTCAGATCTTCACCTGACTTCCCTCAACAATACGGCAATCAGCCCACTGCTCAACAAGCGCATGCTGGGCTACCTGTCATGGTGGCGCAAGCGTCGTTTTGTCCACCGATCCGAGATCGTCGAAGCCTTACTCGAGGACCTCAAAACAACCCGGCCTGATCATATTGCCGTGACCGGCGACCTGACTCATCTCGGTCTGCCCGACGAGTTTGCCGAAGCCGCTCAATGGCTGTCACAGCTGGGGCCACCGGACCAAGTCACCGTGATTCCGGGCAACCATGAAGCCTATGTCGGTCAGGACTGGGCCGATCAACTCTCGGTGTGGGCGGCTTACCTAAAATCCGATAATGAGAGGGAAAATCGCCACAAAACAGGATTTTTCCCCAGTCTGCGCATTCGCGGTCCGATCGCCCTGCTTGGCCTTTGCTCGGCGCGACCCAGCCTCCCTTTTCTTGCCGTCGGCAGTCTTGATCAAAAGCAGCTGGACACATTTGCAAAGCTTCTGCAAACAACCGGCGATGCTGGCTTGCTAAGAGTCATACTGGTCCATCACCCGCCGGTTCCGGGCAGCATAAAATGGCGCAAGCGGCTTGATAACAGCAGCGCATTGACCGAGCTCATTGGCCGATACGGCGCAGAACTGGTGCTGCACGGACATACGCATGCCCCGACATATACCGAGGTTTGGACGCCTGTCGGAAATATCCCTGTGGTTGGCGCGCCATCCGCTTCGGAACTGAATCCGCATGCGAGACGTTGTGCCAGCTACAACCTGTATATGCTCAAGCAAAATGGCGAAAATCGGCAATTGACGATGCGTGTCAGGAGCTATTCAGAAAAATCTGGACGCTTTGAGGAAGATCAGGCAACAAGCCTGGTGCTGCCGCGCACCTGACCATCTGGGTAGATATTGTCTAAGGCACCCTGAACAACAGCCAGAAGGCGATCAAAACGATGATTGCGAGAGGCAAAAGAGTCGTGAATGCAGCATGGATGCCGAGCAGAAGCCCCGTGTAGCCAAGGGCCTGATCGAAATAGTAGTAAGAGATGCCGACGATGGCCCCGAGCGTGACTCTTCGACCGGGGTTCGCCTCACGCGCCGCACCGAAGACAAAGGGTAACGAGAAAAATAGCATTGCACCCACCTTGAACGGCAGGGTCATCTTCTGCCATAAGGCCAAAACGAATTGGTCGGTGTTCTGACCCCTGTTTTGCAAAACCTGAATATACTGGTACAGCTCATCCAGGGCGAGCATTGCCGGTGTGATACTCAGGATATCGGTCTGCCTGGTGTTGAGGAAAACGTCGAGAGCCAGAGATGGCTCAACCTGGTCCGTGATGCTTTTGTCGGCAAAAATGACCTGTCTGACATCATGCCCGACCCACTGTCCGTCTTTGCCGATCTCGGTACGAATCGCACCGATATAGCTGGTCGGTTTGCCTTGGTCATCAAAATCATAAATGCTGACATCGGCCAAACCGACAGCCGAATCCGAAGAGCGTACATTGATAAACCTGTTGTTGCCCCGCGTCCAGAAACCGCCTGATGAGAGCAGCGAGCCTTCCCCAGACAGAGCCAGTTCACGGTTGATCTTGGCCTTCTGTTCAAGCGGCGGCACGACAAACTGGGCCAGCACAAGCACGCTCAGCATAATCACGCTGCCGGCACCCAGCAGCACGCCTGCGATACGAAACACGGAAAAACCGCAAGAGCGCATTGCCAGCAGCTCATCGGTGTTTGCCAGGGTGCCTAGGCCGACAATCCCGCCCAGCAAGGAACTGACTGCCGCCAGGCCAAGGGCACGCCCGGGAAGGGTGTAGAGCACGTACATGAAAGCATCTTTTGCCTGGTAGCTGCCTTCGCCGATATCATCAAGCTGACCGACCAGTTCGAGAAACGAGAACAATGTGGTCATAATCAGGAATACCAGCAGCCAGCCAAACGCCAGCCGAACAGTGATATAGCGCGCGAGCATTTTCATCGATGCAGGAAAAGTCCTCGTTGCTTAGACCTTGCTCAGTGTGATGGAAAGCCGTGGCCAAAAGGCTTGAGCAGGGCTATCAGCAAGACAGCAAGCAGAACATGGGGCCACCATATCCCCGGGAAAGAGCCGACCACCGCTTGCTCCATCCAGGTCTTGGCCATCGCAGTCATATTGTAGTAAATGGCAAAGATAATCACACCCATGAAAATGTTGGCTGACTTGCCTCTCCTCGGTGCCGTGCGGCTTAAAGGAATCCCGAGTAATCCAAGAAGAATCGTGGAGAACCCCGTCGACAACCGCCATTGAAATTCCGCCTTGTCTTCTGGCACGGACGAAACGGCAAGGCTCATTGTTGTTGCTGCCTTGCGCCGATAGCCGATCGACTCAATTTCCTTGGGAGTTAAAATCAGTCGGAAAGTCTGAAACCTGAACAGGCTGGTTTTACCGACGGCCGTTCCGAGCTCGTATTGATAGCCATCGTGCAGAACGACACTCTTCTCCCCGGTTGCCGGGTCGATCTCTTGCCAGGCTTGTTTGGCACGGATTATCTTGCGCAGCGACTCGTTGCGCTGTTCGATGAAAACGCCTTCTGCTCGCTTCTGGCTGGCATGGATGCTGTCCAGGAAGACGACATATTTGTCCTCGCCAATCTCGTGGAAACGCCCTGGCTTGAGCCGGGAGAAATCAAAATTCGCCTCGGCGTCAGCTTTCAGCCAGTAGCTTTTTTCATAGGCCCAGGGCCGCACATAAAGGGAGAGCGCAGCAACCAGAAGGGCTACGAAAAAGGAGAGTTGTAAAACCGAGATCACCAGGGTGCGCTCGCACAACCCGCTAGCCTGTAATGCGATGATTTCCGATTCAGCATGCAAGCGGCCGAGCACCGTTATCACGGAAAGAAAAAGTGTGACGGGAATCAAAACTTCCAGGGCGATTAAAATCTTGAGGAAGACAAGAGCGAAGACGGTATTCCCCGTCATCATGCCATCGGCAGCATCGGGAAGGTAGCGGGTCGCAGAATAACCGGCAAAGATAATGACCAGGATGATGCAGATGGTCACCAGCGGGTTCAGTATCTCACGGTTCAAATAGCGGTTGATGAGCAAATCAATTCCCTAACTTGCTGAGACAGCTTCGCAGAGTTATCTCCGGAATTGTTGTGTGCCTGATATATTATCCTGCAGCAGCCTCCGCGTCATAGATCGCTTGAAGCGTCGACTGCAAAGCGGTCGAAGAGACATTATTGGTGTATTCGAAATAGATGACATCCACACCAAATCCGGCCAGTTCAGCCTCGACCTTGTTGAACAGATCAGACCCCTTCCAGTCACTGCCGACAAACATGACGTCAAATTTGATTTCATGGTATGCGGCAATTTTATCCCTGTGAGTCTGGGGGATGACGTCGTCGACACATTTCAAGGCAGCGACGATCTCAATCCTTTCTTCAAATGGAATGACGGGCCTTTTGTTTTTATACGACTGTACCAGATCATCGGTACTGACGCCGACAATAAGTCGATCACACCTGCTTTTTGCTCTTTGCAACAACCTCAGGTGCCCGACATGAAACAAATCGAAAACACCGGTTGTGTAGCCTACTCTTTCCTTATTCATCGAATCCTTGCCTTTAAAACCTTTCTTAAGAGCTTTTTTACGACCAACCTGAGTCTGCGAACTTTTATCACAACAGGAGAATATAAAAAAGTGCTTTGCGCATCACCCGTGACACGTTACTTAAAACAATAAGCGCGAATGACAACCTTTACTTTCGCTTCGCCAAAAGCTATTTATGAGGATGCCCTCTTCTGTCTTTCAGTCAGGATCGATTCGACCAGGAATAAATCCTCGACCTTGTCGACATCGATCGCCGCTTCGGCAAAAGGCATCCGGACAGCGCCCACCCGCAAGCCCATTCTTTGCGACAGCCCGGCCAAGGCCTGTTCCAGGGACAACCGGCCGAGCAGATAACGGATGACCGCCAACCACCCCATGACCTTGATAATGCGCAAGGGCTTTTTGCGCTCTCTTTCCACTTTACGCCAGAAATCGGCGGCTTTGCGAGATTGCGGCGTCAGGAAAGCAAACAGGTTGCAGCCGCAATAGCCACCGTCTTTGAGTTGCGTAACGGTTCGCCGGGTACCGGGGACAACCTCTGCAATCAGTTCGTATTCTGCAACACCGGCCAGAACATCGCAACCGCTGGTTCGCGCCTCGCTGCAGAAGTGGTCGATCATCTCGGCAGTCAACAAAGCATGATCGGCCGTGGTGACCAGCACCGGGATATCATCAGGCAGCGACTGCAAAACATTCAATGCGCTGGTACTCGGCGTATCCTCCGGTGCGAACCACTTGACCCGGCCGGAATTAACCAGCCCGGAGAGCTCCGGATTCTGTTCGACAGCAACGATTGGCGGGCCGGCCAGCAAACGTTTGTCTATCTGATCTGCTTCTGCCAGGGCGTCGAGGACCCGCAATACCATCTCACGACCAAGGACCTGAGTCAGCGCCTTGCAGCTTACCGCTGCCGACTGTGCCACCGGGTCTTCCAGATCACGGTCTGCAGCCAGGATAATTGCTGAGTAGGGTTTGGTTTGTTTCATCCTGCCGCCAAATCTTTCTCATAGATCCGGTACCGTTTGTAAACATTGCCGCCCAGTAGTTCGATAATTTTTCGCATGCCCTTGTTCTGCTCGAGAATCCACGACATATCCACTTCAGTGACCCCTTTCTTGCGGGCATGCTGATGAATCGGGTCGATCGTCATCAGGGCCAAAGCTGCCCCCATCATTGTCCCCTGGTGTTGGCGCCTGACTCCCATCAAGGGGACTCTCGATGACCTGGCGCCGGAGACTTTCAGCCGCCAGAGCAGCTTCAACCAGCCGAACGGCAGCAGACGGCCATTTAAATCTTTGATCATCTCGTTGATATTGGGAAACATGACCATCATCGCCACCGGCTCGCCGTCAACTTCGGCGATCCTGATCCACTCGGAATCTACGAGAAATTTGAGATTTTTACCCAGTTCGGCAAATTCGGCCTGGGTAAAAGGAATAAAGCCCCAGTTTTCTGACCAGGCATCGGTGAAAAGGTCGCGGATAATTTCCAGTTCCACTGCGAAACAACCCTTTCTCATCTTGCGGACCTTGATGCGCTGCGAGTACCTCTTGCTTAGGAGTTCCAGATGCGGCTGGTGAGCAAGGTTCGAATCCACCCGGTACGCAAGCAGGTCCTGCTCCTTGACATAACCCTGCTCTTCAACGCGCTTGCCGTAATACGGCAGGGCATGGCCCAGCATGATCGGTGGCGGACTATCAAAACCATCGACCAGCAATCCGCATTCATCGTTGATTGACAGGCTGAACGGGCCGCGAGCCTGCCGCATGCCTTTTTGCCGCAGCCACTCTTCAGCAGCAACAAACAGGGCATGGAAAGTCTCCGCACTGTCTTCTGCTTCCAGGAAACCGAAAAAACCAGTTGCATCGTTGTGTTGCTGCAAGTGCAACTGGTCGACCTGTGCACTGATGCGCCCGACCATCCGGTTACCGCGCCAGGCGATCCATGCCTGGAATTCAGCATGTTCGAAGTAAGGATTTTTGGCGGAAAGATGCCATTTCCTCTCTACGAGCAAAGGCGGCACCCAGCAGGGATCGGCGGCATACAGGGACCATGGTATCTCAATGAATCGAGCGGTCATGCGGCGGCCTGCAACCGGGACAATTTTTAGCGGTTCGATGCACTGCCTTTCTTTTTCTTTCTGTAAATGTACTGAATGGTTCAAACGGTTTGCCCGATTTCGGTTATTTTGCGGTCTCTGCGAATTGATAATACTCGATAGTCCGCTAGCATGTAAGGGGGGTAGACAAAAAAGGCTCCACCAGCCAACCCCTCGTTCGATTGAAACGGGGAACAGACAAAGGAGGGCTGTATCAATGAATGCAACCATGGCAAAATTCGGTTACCCGGAATCCCTGGTCAGGGAATATGATTATTGGGTCGTATTATTGCGTCCGCAACAGGTCACTCTTGGTGCTCTCGTGCTGATTTGCAAGGAAGACGCCGATGCGCTGTCGGCTGTTAGCGTCGAGGCGTTTGCCGAGTTAAAAGAGATAACCACTGCATTAGAGTCCGGTCTCAAAAGTTGTTTCACCTATGACAAGATTAATTACCTGATGCTGATGATGGTTGACCCTGACGTGCACTTCCATATCCTGCCGAGGTATTCCGCTGTACGATTGTTTGGCGAAACAGAGTTTGCTGACCCAGGTTGGCCCGGCCCACCTGATCTGGGTCAAGACAACAATGTCGGTGATCATCTGAAACAACAGATAAAAAAAACCTTAAAAGATGCATTGTGCTGTATTTCCACTGAGGCAAGTTGAGAAGATTAAGTCAGCCCGAGGACAAAATTCAAAGAAGTCACAACCTAATCAATGAGTTTTAATCCCCAATCGGCGCCTATGTCTAACACTGCAAGCGTCCTTATTGTTGCAAAATAACCACAATTTTGATATTAAAAACACATCATTATGCATATGTGGATTGACAAACAAATCACTAGTTATATAGAATACGCGATGTTTCCCGGGTTGGCATTGATATTGCGTTAATTCTTCTGACTAAATACTGATAAATACTAGAGTGATAATGAAATCTATTCATCCAACGCCAACTGAGAGCAGGATCCCACTACGAACAGCCGACTTTTCCAACCTTTCAGACGCGTTGGATTACGCTGCCACAGGGCAGAGCGGATTCAATTTCTACAGCGGTCGCGGCGAACTACGCACCGTTCTCACCTACGCAGAATTACAAAGAGAAGCACGAATACTGGCAAAACGCCTGTGCGGCCTACAACTGGACAGGGGCTCGCGGGTCGCCATCATCGCAGAAACCGATCCTGACTTCCCACGCTTCTTTTTTGCATGCCAATATGCCGGGTACGTTCCTGTGCCATTGCCAGCTTCGATTCATCTGGATGGGCACAGGGCCTACGTTGAACAATTACGTGGTCTGCTCGAGAAGAGCCAGTCAGCCGTCGCGGTAGCCCCTTGTGATTTCATGCCCTTTCTCAGTGAGGCAGCCCAGGGACTGGGATTGGCCCTCGTCGGCAAACCAGAGACTTTTGATCAACTCCCGGAACAAGACGTTGAACTGTTGCCACTGCAATCCACAGAAACTGCCTATCTGCAATACACGTCGGGCAGTACTCGCTTCCCGCGCGGGGTCATGGTCAGTGAGGCTGCCGTCATGCAAAATCTTTCCGGCATCATTAAAGACGGCCTGAAGGTACGCAATGGCGACCGGTGCATGTCCTGGCTACCATATTACCATGACATGGGACTGATCGGCTTTGTCCTGGCACCAATGGCTTCACAACTTTCCGTCGATTTTCTCACGACCCGCGACTTCGCCATGCGGCCGCGATTGTGGCTGGGCTTGATGAGCTGCAACCGTGGGACAATTTCCTTCGCGCCACCTTTTGGTTACGAATTGTGCACACGTCGGCTGCGTCAAGACGATCAGACCGTTTACGATCTTGGGGCCTGGCGGATTGCCGGTGTTGGCGCCGAAACGATCCGGGCCGATGTTCTGGAGGCCTTCGCGGAAAAAATGGCTCCATTTGGTTTCGACGGTAAAAGTTTTGTCGCCAGTTACGGGATGGCTGAATGCGCGCTTGCCGTGAGCTTTGCCCGCTCAGACCAGGGGCTTGTCATCGATGAGGTCGCTGCCGAGCAGCTTTCGGAACATCAACTTGCACTCCCGGTCAACCCTGCGTCGAGAACCGGCCTCCGCACAAAAAAACTGGTCAACTGCGGCCCGCCGCTGCCCGGTCATGAAATTCAGATCAAGAACGAGTCCGAAAAAGTTCTGCCAGACAGGCAGTGCGGGACAATTCACGTACGTGGGCCTAGTGTCATGACCGGCTACCTTGGCGATCCTGCAGCCACAGCAGAAGTCCTTTCCAGCGATGGTTGGCTGAATACAGGGGACATCGGTTACCTGGTTGACGGTTCCCTGGTGATCACCGGTCGAGCAAAAGACATGATCATTATCAACGGCCGAAACATCTGGCCACAGGACCTCGAGTTTTTTGCCGAGCAACAACCGGAGGTCAGGCCCGGTGATGCCTCGGCGATCTCCGTTCCTGCAGATGACGGCACTGAAACCGCGGTCATGGTCGTCCAATACCGAGAAACGGACAAGAGCAAAAGGCGTGAATTCGCTGACCGTATCGCGTCGGTTGTAAAACAACAACTTGGTATCGACTGCACCATCGAGCTTGTCTCCGCACACACTCTTCCGCGCACATCCTCTGGCAAGTTGTCCCGTGCCGGCACGCGCCGTGATTACCTGAAGCGCCAATCAGAGCAAAGTCTTCTGCAGCTTGATGCAGCGCAAGAACTCCATTCCGGGAGTGACGACGTCTCTGATTTACGCTTTGCAGGCAGTGCCCGCTAAATAAAGCTTGAAATTTTCCAAAGAACGATCTCGACTGTGCTCACAATAGCAGTAACAGGAGCAACGGGCTTTATCGGCACCGTTCTGCTCAGGCATCTGGTTGCAGAAGGTTTCCTGGTCAAGGCCCTCTACCGCCCCGCGAAAACGCCTTCTCCCGGCTCGACGGATTCAGTTCAATGGCACCCCGGCGACATCGATGATATCGATAGCCTGCGCGGACTGGTAGCCGGGGCTGATGCGGTGGTCCATTGCGCCGGGGCGGTGCGCGGCGCGTCGCCGCAGCAGTTCGAGGCATCCAATGCGGCTGGTGTGACCCACCTGCTCAAGGCCGCTGTGGCAGAGAATATCCCGCGATTTTTGTTGATGTCTTCCCTGGCCGCACGCGAACCGGCCCTCTCTGCCTATGCATCAAGCAAAAGGTCAGGCGAAGAGACCCTTGAGAACTGCCACATAGGGATCTCCTGTGATATACTGCGTCCTCCGGCGGTCTATGGACCGGGAGACCGCGAGATGCTACCCCTGTTGAAACTGATCAAGCGTGGCATCGTGCCGCAGATTGGAACAAAGCAGGCCAGATTTTCACTGATTCATGTCGACGACCTGGTTGCCGCGGTCAGTTGCCTGCTGAGATCGGCCCCAGCATCGAAAAACCGTTGTTTTGAGTTGCATGACGGACACCCTGGTGGCTATACTTGGCCGGATATTGTGAAGGTTGCAACCCTTCTGAACAACAGGAAACCCCGCTGTCTTGTAATCCCTCGGTCTCCGCTGCACATGTTCGCCCTCGCCAATACAGGCCTGGCGCGCCTGATTGGTTACCGGCCGATGCTGACACCGGGCAAAGTCAGAGAACTTTTTCATCCGAACTGGGTCTGTGACAATACCGCAATCACCGAGGCAACCGATTGGCAGCCCCGGATCCTGTTCGGTGAAGGAATGCAGCGCCTGTTTCCGTCAGGATGCTGACAGATTGGAGTTCGACCGGCATGACAAACCCTCAATACGGCGAGATCTACAAACAGGTCATCAGGCTTCTTGAAGAATACGCTCCAAGACCGGTACCGATCAGCGAAGAGACGGAACTGGTCAACGATTTGGGCTTTGATTCGCTCAGAGTCATGGAGATGCTGCATGACGTTGAAGACACCTTTGACATCAGCTACCCGCTCAACAGCCTCCCGGAATTACGGACAGTCAAGGACTTTACTTTAAAAATCCAAGAGATTATCGAGACGACTTAATGGGACTTCTTGACAAACTGAACACGATTGCAGAAACACGAAAAACCCTGCTCCCGGACGGAGTCGACCCTTTCAACGTCGTCATCGATGAAATCTATTCCCCGACCGAAGCGTCAATCAACGGGCAGCGCGTGCTTCTGGCCGGGACCAACAACTACCTTGGCCTGACCTTCGATCCGCAGTGCATCCAGGCCGCCCGGTCCAGCCTGGAGAAGGACGGGACAGGCACAACCGGCTCGCGTATGGCCAATGGCACCTTCGCCGGGCATCGTGACCTGGAACGAGACCTGGCCAGTTTCTACGACTGCAGCGATGCCATCGTCTTCTCGACCGGATTCGTTGCCAACCTTGGCGTGATTTCCACCCTGGCCGGACCCGGCGATGTCATTGTTCTGGACGCTGACTCCCACGCCAGCATTTACGACGCTTGCAAGATGAGCGGTGCCGAGATGATCCGTTTTCGTCATAACTCAGTCGATGATCTCGAGAAGAAGCTCAAGCGGCTTGGCGCGAAGGCCGAGAAAACCCTGATTATCGCCGAGGGCATTTACAGTATGCTTGGTGATTGCGCTCCCCTGGCCGAGATCGCAGCCCTGAAAAGGAAATACGGCGCCTGGCTGCTAGTGGATGAAGCTCACTCCATGGGCGTGATGGGCGACACCGGACGCGGCATGGCCGAGGCGGTCGGCGTCGAGCAGGACGTCGACTTCATCATCGGCACTTTCAGCAAAAGTCTCGGCTCGATCGGCGGCTATTGCGTCAGCAACCACGCGGAACTGGATCTGGTGCGCTACGTCTGTCGCTCCTACGTGTTCACGGCGTCGCCATCCCCGTCGACGACCGCTTCCGTGCGTCAGGCATTGCAGGTCATACAGGCAAAACCCGAATTGCGCACCAGGCTATGGAATAACGCATCACTGCTCTATGGTGGTCTCAAAGACCTGGGTTTCGAACTCGGGCCCGATCTCAGCCCGGTTGTCGCCATCAGGATGCCGTCCAGGGAAATGACCTTGCTCGCGTGGAACGCGCTGCTCGACAAGGGGATCTATGTCAATCTGGTTTTCCCCCCTGCCGCGCCGGCCGGAATGAGCCTGTTGCGGTGTAGCGTCAGTGCCGCTCACACATCCGACCAGATCAATTATCTTCTGCAGTCATTTGCCGAAATCAAGCAATGATGGCGACCCAGGAGTAGTCCGTTCATGGCAGCATCCCCCTCTACGATCATCATGCCGGTCGAGAACCAGGTGCGCGAGATGGACGCTAAAATCCTCCTTTCATCCGTGGCGGCCGAGCGTGGCTACCCGGTCCTGATCGGCTCGCGCGCATATATCCACTTTAAAACCGCCTCCGTGCCCCGCGGGGTCTACATGGCAAAAAGCATGAAAACCCGCAGTGACCGGATGTTCAAGCTCCTCAACCAGACCGGCCATGAGATCCTGGCCTGGGACGAAGAAGGCCTGCTACGCGAACCGGACGCCATTTACCATCGCTGGCGTCTGTCTGCCGTGGCCATGCGTCGCATTGCCTACCTGACCACCTGGGGTGAAGACAATGCCCGGGCATTCCGCTCTTTCAGCGGCTACGGCGATACGCCGATCCGGGTCACCGGCAACCCCAGGATCGACCTCCTGCGGCCCGAGCTGCGCGACTACTATCGTCCGCAAGCAAATGTCATCCGCGAACAGTATGGCGACTTCATCCTGATTAACACCAACTTCAGCAAGGTCAATCACTATTACGAACAACTCGGTGAACTCAAGAATGCTGCTGAAACGGAGAAGACAGGCAAAGTCGATCCTTTTGATGCCGGCAAGGGGCGCCATAAACTCGCCATCTTCGAACATTTCAAAAAAATGCTGCCGGTCTTCTGCGATGCATTCGCTGACTACACGATTGTGCTTCGACCCCACCCTTCCGAAAGTCAGGAAATCTGGAAGAAAATAGCCGAAGCTCACCCCAATCTACTGGTGACCAACGAGGGGAATGTCCACCCCTGGCTGATGGCCGCCAAAGTTGTGGTCGCCAACGGCTGCACCACCCTGGTGGAATCGGCGATCCTCGGCACCGCAGGGGTGAATTTTGAACCGGTCACTGTCGATGAATACGATTTCCCCATTACCCGCGATGTCAGCCGGCGCGTTTACACCGTCGATGAACTGCTGTCAACGGTCCGGGAAATTGTCGATGGCCGGATCGGGCCGTTGGACTATGCAGTACGGAAAGCGGCTCTGGAGCCGCACATTGCCGCCCTTGAAGGACGTCTTGCCGCCGATCGAATCGTCGACGTTCTGGACGAAGGCGGTTACCGGGACAAGCACCCCTCCGCCCCGCCACTTGCTGATCGAATCAGCGGTTGGTATAAAACGCAGAAGCGCACCATCGAAAAGCGCATCAACATGCGTCGTCCCGGACATCGCAACAACATTGCCCTGCACGACCACCGCTTCCCCGGGATCACGGCGGAAGAAATCTCGGCGATCATCGACCGGTTCGGCCAACTGCTGGGACGCTTCGACGGGCTGAAGGTGAAAAAGCATTCGCAGCATTTGTACTGGATATTCAATAAAGATTAATATATTAATAACGAAAACTTATCGGAGACTGTTAATGTATAATGTAAAGATTCTCGGGGCCGGATCAATCGGCAACCACCTGGCACACGCCTCACGCCGCATGGGCTGGGACGTCACCATGTGCGATCTGGATCCTGCTGCGCTGCAACGGACAAAAAAGGAGATATTCCCGGCACGCTACGGCCAATGGGATGAATCGATTCGGCTATGCACCAACGAAGAAGCTCCCCGCGACGGCTTCGACCTGATTTTCATCGGTACCCCACCCGACTCGCACATGGACCTTGCCATCCGGGCAATCGCCGAAAAACCGCAGGCCGTACTGGTTGAGAAACCGCTCTGCACCCCGGAACTGGAACGGGCGGATGAGCTCTTAAAGCTTGCGCATCAGACCGGGGTACAGGTTTTCGTTGGTTACAACCATGTCGTCAGCATGGTTGCTGAGAAAGCGGTTGAACTGATTCCGCAGATCGGCCCCACCGAAACCCTCGATGTCGAATTCCGTGAACATTGGGGTGGCATTTTCACCGCTCACCCTTGGCTCGACGGTCCCCAGGACACCTATCTCGGCTTCTGGCAGAAAGGCGGTGGCGCCAGCGGCGAACATTCACACGCCATCAACCTTTGGCAGCACCTGGCCCACAGCCTGAAGACCGGGCGCGTCACCGAAGTTTCCGCCAGTCTGGAATATATCAAGACCGCAACTGTCGATTATGACAAGCTGTGTCTGTTGAACCTGAAGACAGAAAATGGTCTGTTTGGTCGAGTCGTGCAGGATGTGGTCACCAAGCCGGCCCGCAAATGGGGGCGCATCCAGGGTAAAGACGGCTATATTGATCTCACCATCGGCGCTGAAGATCGTCTCGTCTGGCAGAGTGGCAAAGGTCAGCAGGAGGAAGTCGTCTTCAAGAAGACCCGACCGGACGATTTTATTGCCGAACTCAAACACCTGCAAACAGCCCTTGAGGGTGGGGCAAAAGAGAGCCCTCTGGGCCTGGAATGTGGTCTCGACACCATGCTGGTCGTCGCCGCGGCACACCTGGCAAACCGCCATGGGCAAAAGGTTCTCATTGACTACAACAAAGGGTATTCACTCAATGCCCTGACGCTGGATTCGTCACGTTAAACGGAGGATGACGTGAAAAGTAAATTTGATTTCAAGGATCTTCTCGTCCTGGATATGGCCAACAACCACCAGGGTGACGTCGAGCACGGTCTCAATATCGTCCGCTCCTTCGCCAAAGTCGTCAAGGAACAGGGCGCACGCGCCGCGCTAAAATTCCAGTTTCGGCAGCTCGACACTTTCATCCACCGGGACCACCAGCAGAACAGCGACCACAAACAGGTCCAGCGCTTTCTGTCGACGCGCCTGTCCCGAGACGACTTCCAGGTCCTGCTCGACGAAGTCGGTTCGCAGGGGCTGGTCACCATGTGCACCCCCTTTGACGAGGCCTCGGTGGACGTTATTTGCCAGATGGGTTTCGATGTCATCAAGGTGGCAAGTTGCTCCGGCAGGGACTGGCCGCTTCTCGAGAAAGTCGCAGACGCCGGCAAGCCGGTGATTTTTTCAACCGGCGGCTTGAGCCTTCGCGACATCGACAATCTGGTCAGCTTCTTCGAACACCGGGGTGTTCGCTTCGCGATCATGCACTGTGTAGCCATCTATCCGACGCCCGATGCAAACATGAACATGCGTCAGATTGGTCTGTTGCGCAGTCGTTATCCCGGCATTCACATCGGCTGGTCCACCCATGAGTCGCCGTCGGATATGACACCCGTGCAACTGGCTGTCGCGCTGGGTGCTGAACTTTTCGAACGCCACGTCGGCATTGCAAAGGACGACGCGCCGCTTAATGCCTATTCATCAACACCTGAGCAGATTGCCGAGTGGATTTCGGCCAAACTGAGAGCCCAGGTCCTGTGTGGGCCAAGGGAACGCCAGCCGGCCTCTGAGGCTGAACAGAACGCTATAGATGGGCTCAAGCGCGGTGTCTATGCAAAACGCAGGATCCGCAAGGGTGCCGTGATCGAAAGTAACCAAGTCTACTTCGCGATCCCCTACCTCGACGGGCAACTGGATAGCGGCAGCTTCAAGCCGGGCATTGTCAGCAAAAACGATGTTGCTGCGAACAAGCCGATCCTTGAAGAGAAGGTCGACCGTCCGGGGTCGGAGGACGAACTGGTGATCAAGCACGCCGTCCACGAGGTCAAGGCGATGCTCAACGAAGCGAGGATCCATCTCGGTCCGGAGTTCAAAGTCGAATACTCGCATCACTACGGCATCCCGAAGTTCCGCGAAACCGGTGCCGTCCTAATTGAATGTGTCACCCGCGATTACTGCAAGAAGTTGGTCGTACAGCTGCCAGGGCAGCAGCACCCGTCTCACTACCACGCCCTGAAGGAGGAGACTTTCCAGGTGCTTTACGGGCAGCTGGAATGCACCGTGGACGGACACCATCGAACCCTGGTCCCGGGCGAGAGCGTGGTTGTTATGCCGGGTGTCTGGCACTCGTTCGGCACCGAAAACGGCGTCATCTTCGAGGAAATCTCCAGCCGTGATCACGACAACGACTCTTTCTACGAAGACAAAAGCATCAACAAACTGTCGCGTGCCGAAAGGAAGACGGTGGTCGATCACTGGGGACGTTTCCAGCTCAAAGACAAGGTCAGCAACAAAGAAGCCTGATCGACCATCTTAAGACAATGGTGAAATGCGTCGTCTTCGATTTTGATGGAACCCTGGTCGACTCCAATTCCATCAAGCGGGAAACTTTTTTCGAGATTGCCCGGTCCTGGGACCCTTCCGGGGCGATCGCGGGTGATGTCCTCGAACGCTGGCCATCGGCCAATCGTTATGAAAAAACCAGAAGGATCGCAGAAGCCCTGACACAACAGAATTTACTACCACCCGGATCTGACCTGGAAAAATGGGCGGAACGACTCGCAGACAACTATACCGAGAGATGTGAAGCTGCCATCTCCAGGTGCCCGGAAATGCCCGGTGCCGGGCAGATGCTGGTGCGCCTGGCCGACACGCGGCTACGCTTGTTCGTCAATTCGGCGACACCGATCAAACCATTACAGCGTCTTTTGTCACTGCGCCGCTGGGAAAAGATTTTCCACGGCTCCTATGGTGCGGAGGCCGCCAAAGCGGACAATCTTTTGGCGATTGCCATGGCAACCGGGGCCGAACCTGGCGAAATCGTTCATGTTGGCGACCAGCTTGACGACCAGCGCGCTGCCGAGCAAATCGGCTGCCATTTTGTCGCCATGCTGGCAGACCGGGCCGCCTCATCGATTACCGAAGCAGCACTGGTTATTGAAGACCTGCGCGAAATGCCAGCATTGATAACGAAAATTTCCGGAGAGCCGTTATGATCCAAGGAGCACGTATCCTGGTCGTTTGTCCGGCACGGGGTGGCAGCAAGGGGATCCCGCACAAGAACCTCAAACCGTTCCTGGGGGTACCGCTGGTTGCACGTGTCGGTCACTTGGTCCGGGAAATTCCAGAAATCGATCGGGCGGTTGTTTCAACTGACTCGGAAGACATCGCCAGGGTCGCCCAGGAATCCGGCCTCGACGCACCCTTCACCCGTCCCGAAGAGCTCTCAGGAGATCGCATTTCGGATCTGCAGGTCCTGACCCACGCCCTGCTCGAGACGGAACGACTGGATGGGACAACCTATGACATTGTCGTCATGCTGCAGCCGACCTCGCCGTTGCGGACTGCCGAGCACGTCTCGGACACCATACAAATGCTCATTGAAGGGGACTGGGACGCAGTCTGGACCGTGTCGGAAACTGACAGCAAGGGGCACCCGCTGAAACAGTTGATCGTTACGGACGGCCGCCTCGATTATTACGACGCGGCCGGCAAGCAGATCATTGCCCGTCAGCAGTTGGTTCCAGTCTACCACCGCAATGGCGTTGCCTACGCGATCCGACGCAGCTGTTTGCTCTATCAGGAGAGTATCAAAGGCGAGCGCTGCGGGGCTCTCGTTATTGAAGGGCATATGCTCAGCATCGACACTCTGTGGGACCTGGAGTTGGCGGAATATATTTATGCAAAAGTATACAAATGAGGACGGTTTATAAAGCAAATAACAAGTATTTCATGATAAACATCGGAACAATTCTATATGAGAAATGGCAGAGGCAGGCTCAGCGGGTCTAGCGACTGCTTTGTTTTTCAGTAAATTAAAGTTGTTAATGTTGAGTGCTTCTCAGTATTATCAAGAGTCTGCAACAAAGAAGCGGGCCATTTTTTTTCTGAATTTTTTCAGGGTATTAACTCTCCTTATTCTTGGCAGGCTTTTTAAATACAGTGAGGCATACTTCGGCTCAATAACTTGAGCGGGATGAAGTCCCCAATCACTGCTATCATAGCCCAATAGGTCCATGTATGGTTTGTATACCGGCCTGAAAAGTTTTACATCCTCCTCAGTGTACCAGTGACGCCAATCCCCAGTGGATTTTTTACGGGCCACTTTCATAGCGTGTTTGTCAATATTCGTGTCGTTTTCAACTTGAAAACCTAAACAATCGTTTAATTCAGAAAAGTTGTTATCCACAAAATCTTCATACTTGTATATAAACCAGTCAGCACCTAGGTTGTCTACGAAACGATGCATTTGTGCAAAAGAACGACGCTCTGTTTCAACGACCTCAGCGACTGTAAGTGGCTCTTGGTTCCTGATCCTATAACGCATCAGTTCATAAAATGGAATTGATTTAGGATCTTGCTCTTTCTGCTCAACCATCTTGATCATGTCTCTGTAAAGGGTTTTGTCTGTTTTAGAGCCTCTGTACCACCTGAAAAGTACGCGACTGATTGCATTGTCCCGTGGGTCGCGAGCGATCCAAATTTTGCGATCGTATTCAACTCGACTCAGATGATCGATGAAAGCATTGAAGCTTCGCCCTTTATTTTCGCTCATCGTGAATTTAAAGACAGCATCTCCGTGAATCTTCTCAACACGCTCCAGCCTCCCACCTGAGAAAATTTGTAGTTCAGGCCTTGCAGCGCCAATCTTGTATAAAAGTGGTGTTGTGCCAGATTTTCCGATAGCCAGAATCAAAATTCTCATGTAATCAAATCTCTCAGGATCAACTCTTAATTGAGAGTCTTTACTGACTGGTTTATGTCAGCGAATAGATTTAGCAAGATAATTTAATGTTCTTCTGATTGGAGTAATAATAACGTAAAGAGCTCCAAACAACAGCTTGAAGAAGCCGTGTTTTTAGCTTCTTATTATTAGATTATTAGTATAACTCGAATAAACCTTGCAGGCTTAATAAGATATTAGAATGGCATTACTTACGCCCTGACATTGCATAATAAAGTTCGGCATACTGGTCCAGGATACGTTCCAAATCCATTGTATTCTCAACCCATTTTCTCCCGCTTATTGCCAGTTTGCGGCTAAGCCCATGATTCTGCAAAAGTTCAGAAACATTTTCAACAATAGATGTGGTGTTTCGGTCGGACAAAAGGTATTGATCGGAAGGTTCGCCGAAATCCGGTGGCAGGCCAACAAATGGGGTCAAGACCACGGGTAATTCCGAAGCCATGGCTTCGAGGACGACATTCCCCATCCCTTCCCGCTCGGAGGCAAAAACAAACAGATCGGCGGCCTGCAGGTAAGCTTCGACATTCTGCACGCGGTCGGTAAAATGCACTCGGTCGCCAGCCCCGGATGCATCGACCAGTTCTGTTAGTTTTCTATTGAAAAGGCTCAGTTTTGGATCCTTCTCGTCATTCCTCGGGCCGACCAGCACAAAATGCAGATCCGGGAAACGTTTGGACAGGGTCTGCCACGACTCAAGCAAAAGGTCGATTCCCTTACGCGGAATAATCGATCCGACGGTTATCATCATCCGGTCAATCTCGCCGAGACCCAGTGTAGAACGTAGAGCTTTTTTAGCACTTCCGGGAATCGGCTGAAATCGTTGCAGATCGACACCATTCGGGATCACTGCGGTGCGGGGACTGAGGCCAAGACCTGAGGCATGAGCCCGGGTGGCAACACTGCTGGTGATCATACGGTCCAGCTGGCTGTAGAGAATCTTCAATGCGCTTATACGGAGGGCTCTTTTTACTTCGCCGGTCGGCAGTTCATAAGGAAGCGTGTAAGCAAAGGCCCTGACGATATCGAGTTTTTTCAGTCGCCATAGCCAGGGCGCAGCAAGTGGTGAGAGCGGTTCGATCAGTTGAATGATGTCGGGCCTGCGCTCGCTCTTTAGGCAATGGCGAAGTAGCGCTTGGTTAAAGATGGCCACGCGCCGCCAGCTAGTCTGATCCGGCAGGCGGACGCGGTGAATTGGCACATCCAACTCGAAAATATCAGGTAGGAGGCTGCCAGCAGGGATACGGTACCAGTCCTGCGTCCTGTCGTGTTCAGTAATCTTTTTCGCTTTCGGCGTCCCGGAGAAGATTCGCACATTGATGCCCCGCTGATTGAGACCTGGAAGGTACCTGAGGAACCTGATTTCTGCACCGCCACGCGCTGGGTAAAGAACAGGGGAGGCAAGACATAATTCGATATTTTTATGGGGCATAGACTTTATACAGGCCTTTATTGATGCGATTAATCAAATTAAAGTTCGTAAAAATTTTTCAAGGGATAATAACTGATCCAATCGAGCATTTCATCAGCGAATTTTTTGCCGATAAGTTCATTTGATAACCTTTTTTATACTGCCTGTGACATAACCGCAAAACTTGTATATGCTCATTTATTAAGTAAATGCGGGCGGACAAAAACAGAGGATCATCTTGGCTGCAATTTAAAGGCAGACTTCAACCAGAGGTCATTATTTCAAACAACATTGTTTGCCAACGTTTTTCTATCTCACGATAAAGTATATTGTCCTTGGTAATAACCAACAGTTCATGATTAGCATGCAAAGACCTCACTGAAAGGTTCATGCTGCCGAAAGTCACGATGCGATGTTTAGTTGATTCAAATAGCATAAATTTGTTGTGCATTGGAAGACCCTCTGGATGTATGTAACGATAGAAGATGATCCCATGGTTTAGCATCTGTTTTTCGACCCACGAGGGTACCCGCCGCAATGTATCGTGGGCAATGATCTCTATCCGAACCCCACGCTTGGCTAGGACGATCAAAAGTTTGCAGATGCGGCTATCGTTGAGGTGGGACACGGCGATACGCACTCTGCATCCTGATGTTAAGTCGTCGAACAAACCATTAAAGTCTTTCCAAAGCACTCTCGGGAAAAAGATAATCCTGGTTTTACCCGAGATGAGCACCCTGTTATTCCGGGGCAACAAATATTCCCAAGGACCATGGTACGCCATACAGAGGTTCTGTGCATGTGCGTGGAGCCCTTTTACGAGGACAGGGTCTCTTATTTCAACAAGAACATTATGTCCGCGGTCCTGGTCGCCAATCTGATTAATAATTTCGGGATCTTCCGGTGAGTTACCTGAAGGGTTGAATGTACCTACCAAAACATTGGGTGCTGGATGACTGAAGTAGTAGAGTTTTTCATGCAGTCGGCATTTACTTAATTTACTCAGGGGCCATCTTTTTGAAATGTTATGCTTGAGAAACCTGGCTCCATTCCCCAGACCTTTGTCGCCAGCAAGAATTTGACGGACTCGACTGTTGACTTCATCGGTCCGGGGATTCTCTTCTACAACAACGCGCACTTTGACACCTCGTGAGCGAGCCTGTATTAATGCCCTTGCAAGGCTTTCATCCCGAAAGTAATAGGTCACCCACAGTATTTCACCACCAGGCGGCACGGCATGAATACGTTCTTCGAGGAGGTCGCGCAGGCAGCGTGCCGGGTAGTCCGGACCGCCCCAGAACACACCAAATGGGTCGGAAGGATGTTGTTTTTGTCCTGAGGTCTCTGGAACAAACAAAATATGCAGCCTGTTAGGTGGACTGGAATAGCAACTTTTTAGAAGTTACCGCTATGACCAGATTAAATCGAAAATGACTATAAATTCAAACAGATTCTCGCCCTGACGAATGATTCATGTTTATTCGAACGGTGAGAGCGCAACGCCCTGATGTGCTTCACAATAATCAGTGAATAATGTTAATGTGCGTAGAATGTTCGCGCTTCGATCAGTATCAAGTGCAGCGATCCTTTATCCAGACCATAGAAGGTTGATTCTTTTGCCATGCAACTGATCATCAAATTCGCCCGCTCCTACCCGAAACAAAGCCTGGGGATGCTCTGCGCGCTGGTTATGGCGGGTATCGTTGAAGGGGTCGGCTTGACCGCCCTGTTGCCCCTGCTGCAGAAAGCCATCGACCTTCCTAGCGACACGGTCACCGAACAGGTCGCCGATACCGGTGTCGGCAACCTGGTCACCACGGCATTGTCATTTGTTGGCATTGAAGCGACTGTCGGCTCGCTCCTCATGGTCATCATGGCCGGAGTATTCTTCAGGAGTGGTCTGATTCTGGTGGCCGACCGCACGGTTGGCTACACCATCGCCAATGTCGCCACCGATCTCCGCCTGACCCTCCTGCGCGCCCTGCTGTCGACCCGTTGGGGGTATTTTCTCAATCAACAGGTCGGCAGCATGGCAAACGCCGCCGGAACCGAGGTCATGCGTGCTTCCAAAGCTTATTTACATGCATCGACCGGATTGGCCTTCGCTATTCAAGCAGTCGCATATTTCATCGTCGCGCTGTTCGTTTCCTGGAAAACAACCCTGATCTTCATGACCGCAGCATCGCTGGTGCTGATTCTTTTGCGTCGCATGGTCAACAAAGCAAAAAAGGCCGGCAGAAAACAGACCCGGCTCCTGCAATCCCTGTTGGCCAGGCTTTCCGACAGCCTGCAATCACTGAAGGCGTTCAAGAGCATGGGCAGGGAGAACCTGGCTGATGAGCTGCTCTCGACAGACACCTTGAAACTCAACAAGGCCCTGCGCAAGCAGGTCTTCAGCAAGGCGGCATTACGCGGCATCCAGGAGCCGCTTTTAACCCTTCTGGTAATCATCGGACTTTACCTGATGCTGGTTAACCTTAACATGGACCTGCCCAAGGTCATGGTCCTGATCTTCATCATGGCCCGCATGTTGACCCAGATCGGCAAGGTCCAGCGCAAGTACCAGGAGATGGTCGTCTGTGAAAGCGCCTACTGGTCGCTGCAGGACAAGATCAACAAGGCCCGGCAACACAACGAACCGGCCGGAGGAAACAAAGAAGCGACTCTCGACAGCGGTATCAAGCTCGAGCATGTCGACTTCGGCTATGGCGAGCAACCGGTTTTGCAGGACGTCACCGTGGAAATCCCAAGCCACACTTTTACCTCGTTCGTCGGCCCCTCCGGAGCCGGCAAAACAACCCTGGTTGACCTGGTCACAGGCCTTTTCGAGCCTAACAGAGGCCAGGTCCTGATCGATGGGATTCCTCTCCCCGATCTCGACCTGCGCACATGGCGTAGCATGATCGGCTACGTTCCCCAGGATACCATCCTGCTGCATGACACTATTCTGGCCAATGTAAGACTTGGCGAATCATCGTTTAGCGATGCTGACGTCAAGCATGCTTTGCAGGCGGCTGGCGCCTGGGACTTTGTCAGCGCAATGTCTGAAGGGGTGCAGACCGTCGTTGGCGAACGCGGCGCCAAGCTGTCTGGTGGTCAGCGGCAGCGCATCGCCATCGCCAGGGCCCTGGTCCACCGGCCGCGGCTGTTGATCCTCGACGAAGCGACCAGTGCACTAGACCCGGAAACCGAAGCTGCCATCTGTCAGACCTTGAAGGAACTGCGCGGGGAGTTGACGATTCTCGCGATCAGCCATCAGTCCGCTCTGGTGGAAGTCGCCGACCGCGTCTACCAGATAGCAGCAGGGAGGGTTACGCTGGTACCCTCCAGCTCTGGGCAAGAAATAGAAAGCCAGGACAACCAAATCGCCTGAGATATTCAGATCACAGACTGTCGATATGAAAACCATTTACCTGTCATTTGCCATTGTTCTCTTTTTGATGTTTTGCCCCCTGACAATGGCAAACGCTGAATCCTGCGGCGAGAACATCGCTGAAAACGCAAAGCTACAGCAGATCGACGATATGTTGAACAACGGTCAGAACCAGCCGGCCTTGCAGTTGCTGGAGGCTCCTGCCGTTGCCGATGGCCCTAATTCTTTCGAGAGGATCTGGCGACTGGCACGCGTCTATTACGAGATGGGGCGTCTGGACGAAGAAAAAACAGAGCAACTGTTCAAAAAATCAGAGGACTATGCCCATGCCGCCATAAAGCGTGCCCCCGACTGCAGCGACGGCTACAAATGGTTGGCGATCGCCCTGGGCGCTCAAATGAAATATTTGGATATGCAAACACGGGTCCGACAGTCGCGGGAGATCAAGGAGAACATCGACAAAGCCATTGAGCTCGATCCCGAAGATGATATCTCTTACCTCGTGTTGAGCCGTTGGCATTACAAGCTTTCCGGCTTGGGCATCGTCGCCAGGACGTTTGCCAGGATCATTTATGGCGGAATCCCGGAAGCGTCTCTTGCCGAAGCCGAGAAACTGCTGCTGCATGCCATCGCGCTGCGGGACAGGATTTCCCACCGTTACAACCTGGCAAAAGTTTATGATCGTTTGAAACGTAACGATGACACACAGATTCAACTGCAGAAAGCCCTGCTCCTGCCGGTGACCTTCCCGGAAGAAGCCGAGGAGCAGCAAAAAGCAAGGGAAAAGCTGAAATAAAGATATGCGTCATGCCAAGCAAATCGTCTTCTCGGATCACCCGATACTGGCGAGTTCCAACCGGTTGCCCCAGCGTTCCATGAGAACCTGCCGCATCGCCTCTGACTTTCTGAATTCATCGCTTTCGGCATAAGCGAAAGCATCCTGCCGGGCCTCTTCCAGCGTGCGCCCGTCACGCAGGATGTTGGCGACCCGGAAATCCGGCGGGCCGCTCTGGCGGGTGCCGAGAAACTCACCCGGACCGCGGATTTCCAGATCCGCCTCGGCGATACGGAAACCGTCGCTGGTGGCCCTCATAACTTCAAGTCGTTTCTCACCGTCTTCACTGCATTTATATGATTTCATCAGAATACAAAGACTTTGCACACTCCCCCTGCCGACCCTGCCGCGCAGCTGGTGCAGCTGGGCCAGGCCGAAACGTTCAGCGTGCTCGACCAGCATGACGGTCGCATTCGGTACATCAATGCCGACCTCGATAACCGTCGTCGAAACCAGGATATCAATTGTCCGCTCCTTGAAACGGGTCATGATCCCTTCTTTCTCTGCCGGGTTCATCCTGCCATGCAGCAGGCCGACCCCGGATTCAGGGAAGATCTCGTTCTTGAGCTGTTCAGCCCCTTCGGTTGCCGCGAGCAGGTCGCTTTTTTCCGACTCTTCAACCAGCGGATAAACGACGTAGACCTGGTGGCCTTTTTCGATCTCCCGGCGAAGGCGCTGGTAGACTTTGCCTCTTTGCGCATCGGATACGATCCTGGTCTCGACCGGCATCCTGCCCGGCGGCATCTCATCGATGACCGACAATGCCAGGTCGCCGTACAAGGTGAGTGACAGGGTCCGCGGGATCGGCGTCGCTGTCATCACCAGGATATGCGGGTTGTTGCCCTTCTGCCGCAAGACAGCCCTCTGCCGCACACCGAATCGATGTTGCTCGTCGATGATGCCCAGACCGAGTTTTTTAAATTCGACACCTTCCTGCAAAACCGCATGGGTGCCGACGACAAGGTTGATGTCTCCCTGCTTGAGGCCTTCGAGTATGCGGCGTTTGTCCGCAGCGGGCATCTTGCCGCGCAGCAGAGCCGCCTTGAGACCAAGCTGTTTGAGCCAACGGTGGAATTGCAGGTAATGCTGCTCGGCGAGGATCTCGGTGGGCGCGGCCACCGCGACCTGAGTCTCGTTTTCAATCGCGACCAGCGCGGTCATCAGGGCGACGATGGTTGTGCCGCAGCCGACGTCGCCTTGGATCAGGCGATTCATCGGATGCGCCGACATCAGGTCCTGTTTGATCTCACCGAGGACCCGCCTCTGGGCGTTGGTCAGGCGAAACGGCAGGGATGCGGCCAATGGCCTGGTGTATTTGTGCGTCACGTCGAATTGTATTCCGGGTTCAAGGACAACCCCCTGACGCTTCAACGCCAGCCCGAGCTCGAGGAAGAAGAATTCATCGTAAACCAGCGAGCGCATGCCGGCGGTCTGCTTCTTCTCGAGCAGGTCGATATTGGCTTCATTGGCAGGCCAGTGAACCTCCCGGAGCGCCTCGGCAAGCGGCAGCAGGTCACGTTGCTCGACGAAGCCAGCTGGCACATGCGACGGAACGAATTGTGCGAACTGGTCGACGGCCTGCTTCCAGATCTTGCGCGCGGCATACTGGCTCAAACCTTCGGTCAGCGGGTAAACCGGCAGGATACGACCGAAGGCCAGCGGATCTGAACTCTGGTAATCCGCCAGCGACTGGTCGGGAGCAAGGAATTCAACGTCCGGATGGTGAATTTCACGCAGGGCGCCGTAACGCTTGACCTCACCAGTGAAGACCGCCCGGCGGCCGACCGTGAAGCGTTTCGTCATCCAGTCCTTGCGATAATGGAACCATTTGAGGGCGACATGTCCGGAGCCGTCGCTAACGACAACTTCGAACAATCGTCGCCGCCGCCGTGACGTGGTCGATTCGCCGCAGGCCAGAACCTCACCGCAAAAAACCTCAAGAACACCATCGCGCAAATGAGCGATCTTCCTGAATTCACGTCGATCTTCGTATCTGTTCGGCAGTGTGTAGAGCATGTCCTCTACGGTATGGATGTCCAGTTTGGCGAGTTTTTCGGCGACACGGGGCCCGACCCCTTTAAGCTGCACAACAGGGGTTGAGAGGTGTTGACGGAAACGGTCTTTCGTCGCCTTGGACATCGCCCCTTCCCCGCTGAGGTGATGAAGATGATGAGAGGGCCTGATGGTTTCAGTCGAAGATCGCGTTCAGCGCAGTGAGGAGCTCTTCAACATCCAGGCCGTGGGCGATGGCACCCTGTGCAAGAGTTTCATGCTGGGCGCCCATGCAACCGATGCAGCCAAGGTTGAAGGAAGCCAGGACTTTGACAACGTCCGGGCTTTTGCCCATCACTTCATGAAATGTCATATCCCTGGTAATTGTTGCCATTTTATCGTCTCCTGACTAAACGTACTTGATATCAATAATTTCGTATATGCGTATGCCCGACGGGACCTTGATCTGTACTTCATCGTCAACGCGATGACCGATCAGCGCCTTGGCAACCGGGCTGCTGACAGAAATAAGTCCCTGTTTGATATCGGACTCATCTTCACCGACAATACGGTAGGTCGACTCACTCTCCGATTCGTCATCGTAAACGGTCACGGTCGCGCCGAACACCACTTTATCCGTGTCTATCGTGGCAACATCGATAACCTGGGCGCGGGCCATCTTGCTGTTGATCTCGGCAATGCGACCTTCAACAAAGCCCTGGCGCTCCTTGGCTGCATCGTATTCAGCATTTTCCGACAGGTCGCCGTGATCGCGGGCCTCGGCAATATCCTGGACAACGCGCGGACGCTCGACGCGGATCAGATGCTTTAATTCCTCCTGGAGCCTCTGGTACCCCTCAGGGGTCATTGGCACGGTTTGCGACATAACTCTTCTTCCTTGTTTTTGGTCTGCTACCAATAAAATTGTTCGGGCGGGAAATCCCGCCCGAACATTTGTGTTGTTAAAGTCAAATCAATAACGGGCAGTTGCCTACCCGTTCTGCGAATAATACTCCTGCAAGGGGGTAACGTCAAGGGTTTCGCGTTGCAGGGCCAAAATCCCGTCAACGACGGCCTCGACACCGGCGATGGTTGTGAAATAGGCGATGTTGTACACCAGCGCCGTACGCCGGATCGAAAAGGAGTCGATGATCGATTGCGCACCGAACGTCGTATTGAAGACCAGGGAGATTTCGTTGCTTTTGATCATATCGACACTGTGGGGGCGCCCTTCTTTGACCTTGTTGATCGGTTGGGCGGTAATGCCGTGCGCCCGCAGGTAGGCGGCGGTCCCCTTGGTCGAAACGATCAGGAAGCCGGCGTCTACCAGCTTTCTGACCGGCTCGATAATCGCCTTCTTGTCAGAATCACGAACGCTGACAAAGACCTTGCCTGATGTCGGCAGCTTGACGTTGGCGCCGAGCTGGGCCTTGGCAAACGCCTTGCCGAATTCCCTGTCAATCCCCATCACCTCGCCGGTCGACTTCATCTCCGGGCCGAGCAGCGTATCGACGCCGGGGAACTTGATGAAGGGGAAGACCGATTCCTTGACCGAGATATGCTCAGGCACGATCTCATCGGTTATACCAAGCTGTTTCAGCGTCTTGCCCGCCATGACCCGTGCGGCGATCTTGGCCAGGGGCCGCCCGGTTGCCTTGGAAACAAACGGTGAGGTCCGGCTGGCCCGTGGATTGACTTCGATCAGGTAGACATCATGATCCTTGACCGCATACTGGATGTTCATCAAGCCGGAGACGCCGAGCTCCAGGGCCAGGGCGATCGTCTGCTGGCGTATCTCCTTGACGATGTCCTTCGACAACGAATACGGTGGCAGCGAGCATGCCGAATCACCGGAGTGGATACCGGCTTCTTCGATGTGCTGCATGATCCCGCCAATCACTACGGTATGGCCGTCTGCGAGGGCATCGACGTCAACCTCGATGGCATGTTCGAGAAACTTGTCGATCAAAATCGGATGCTCCGGAGATGCCTGAACGGCAAATTTCATATAATCGCTCAGCTGCTGCTGATCATAGACGATTTCCATGGCCCGGCCGCCGAGCACATAGCTGGGCCTGACAACCGCCGGATAGCCGATCCGCTCGGCGATCTTTTCCGCTTCGGCAAAGGAACGCGCAATACCGTTGGCCGGCTGTTTCAGCCCCAGCTTGTTGAGCAGCTCCTGGAACCTCTCACGGTCCTCGGCCCGATCGATCGCATCCGGTGAAGTGCCGATGATCGGCACTCCGGCACGCTCCAGGGCGACGGCCAGTTTTAGCGGGGTCTGGCCGCCAAACTGGACGATCACTCCGGTCGGCTGCTCGACCCGGACGATCTCCAACACATCTTCAAGGGTCAACGGCTCAAAATACAGGCGATCAGATGTATCGTAGTCGGTTGACACCGTTTCCGGGTTGCAGTTGACCATGATCGTTTCAAAGCCGTCTTCAGCAAGGGCATAGACCCCGTGGACGCAGCAGT